>NZ_MBPN01000064.1 GCF_001695625.1 Pseudomonas defluvii | reverse complement strand
ATCGGGCTGGCCGGATCGAGGTTGGCCTGCACGGGCAATTCCGGCATGGGTGGGCGCTGCAGGCGGGCGATCACCGAGCACTCCAGGTTGACCAGCTCTGCCGGGCTGTCCGGCTCGCTGTAGGAAAAGAGTGCCTTGTGTCGCTCATGGAACGCCGTGCGCAAGGCTTGAAGGCGCTCATGATCCAGCTGATCGCAGTCCAGTTCGACACTGCATTCGTGGACCTGGCCCAGGTAGCGGATTTCCAGGTTGTACAGGCATTCGACCGCATTGCCCGCACTGAAACCGTCATCGCGCAGGTTGTTCAGGCCGCGCTCGCGCAGGGCGCGCAGGGTTTGGTTGAGCAGTGGCAGGTCGACCAGGTCGTCGTCCAGGCGCATGGGCAGGGTGCTCAACTGATCGTAACGGATGTCCGAGAGGATCTGCCCGAACGCGCACAGGCCGGAGGCGACTTTAGGGATGAGTACCACTTTGCTGCCGATTTCCTCGGCCAGGCGCATGACGTGCATGCCCGCTGCGCCACCGGCGCCGATCAGGGCAAAGTCCCGGGGGTCGTAGCCGCGCTCGACCGATACCCGGCGGATGCCGCTGACCATGTTCAGGTTGACCAGGGTAATGATACCGATGGCCGCACGCTCGACGCTGATGCCCAGCGGTTCAGCGATCTTGTGGCGAATGGCATCAATCGCCGCTTGCCGGTTCAGGCGAATGCTGCCGCCCAGCAGCGCACCATCGGCCAGGTAGCCGAGTGCCAGGTTGGCGTCGGTGACGGTGGGTTCGACGCCACCTTTGCCGTAACAGACCGGGCCAGGGTTGGCGCCGGCACTGCGCGGGCCAACCTGCAACATGCCAAAGTCGTCCAGGTAGGCAATCGAGCCGCCGCCAGCGCCCAGCGTTTCGACCTGGATCATCGGTACGCCAATACGGTAACGCAGGAAGTCGGTGTCTTTGCTGAAGTTGGTTCGCCCGGACTTGCTCAGCGTGATATCGAACGAGGTGCCGCCCATGTCCACGGTGATCACGTTGTCGATGCCGAACGGCGCCGCCACGCACAGCCCGGCTTGTGGGGCGGATGCCGGGCCTGAGTTGATCGCATTGACCGCGCGCTCGCGCATCACGACACCCGGCGCCAGGCCGCCATTGGACTGGAAGTAGCGGGTGGGTTGTTGCGCACCGAGCTCTTCGAACAGCGCATCGATCCGTTCGATGTAACGGCCCATGACCGGGCTCAGGTAAGCGTTGACCACGGTGGTCGAGGTACGGGTGTATTCGCGAATCTGTGGGAACACCTCGTTGCCGGTGCACACGAACACGCCGGGCAGGGCGTCACGGACCATGGCTGCGGCGCGTTGTTCATGGCTGGGGTTGCGCACCGACCAGACGAACGAGATGGCCACTGCCTTGACGTCCTGCTCGCGGAAGTAGTCGATGGCTTCCCGGATGGCGTCTTCGTCAAGCGGGCTGTACTCGCTGCCGTCGCTGAGGATGCGGCCACCAACAGGGCGGCGCAGATGACGCGGTACCAGCATGTGCGCCGGCGGGTAGCTGGCATCGTAGCGGTGGCCATCCTCTTTGTGGCCCAGGCGGATTTCCAGGCTGTCTTCATGGCCCTCGGTGCAGAGCAGGCCGACCTTGACGCCGGTTTTCTCGATCAGGGCATTGAGGGCCACTGTGGTGCCGTTGATGCACAGGTCGCAGTCGGCAATGATCTGCGCCGGTGTGCGGCCGATGGCGTCAGCGATTTGCGCCAGGCCATTGCGGATGGCGAGGGTGCCGTCCTGTGGCGTCGAAGGCGCTTTGAACAACTGAACGTTGCCACTGCGGTCAGCGAGGATGAAGTCGGTGAAGGTGCCGCCGGCGTCGATGCCCAGGCGATATTGCTGCTTAGTCATGGTAAAAGTCTCTGCATTGCTCAAGGGGCATCAATCAGTGTGCGGCGCGGATGGCGTGTGTCGCGGCTTCGTCGAGGTTGCCGTTGCTGTCGAGCACCACGCCGTATTCCAGGCAGGCGCCTTCAGGCGACACCAGGCCGTTCAGCACGTCGTTCAATACCGTGGCGACAGGCCGGCGCATGGGGTTGCCGTAGCCACCACCCCCTGGATTGACGTTGATGACCCGCTCGCCCGGTTGGGCAGTCAGCAGTGCGTTGTAGGTAAAGTGGGCTTCCTCACCGTCGACCTTGCGGTGGATCAGGCGGCCAAGCTTGGGTTCGAGCAGGACGTTGGTCGCACCCGCAGCGCCCGCCGTTGGCAGTTGCCGACCTTCACCAAACCCCACCACGGTCATGGCATGGTTCAGTGGCTCGATCTCGATGCGTGTGCCCGAGCCGCCTCTGAATTCCCCGGCGCCACCGCTGTCGGTCATCAGGCTGTAGCGGTGGATCAACACCGGGTAGGAGTACTCCAGCAGCTCGATATCACCGGACATCAGTGCACCGAAGCAGCACAGCGGACCACAGGCCGGCCAGCCATCCATTTCCTTGTTCGCACCCGCGCCGGAAATGATCGAGGCCAGCACCATGGTCACGTATTCATCGTTGCCGTTACGCGGATCGTGACCGGCAATGTTGATGCCGCTGGCGTGGCCCCAGGAGGCGGTGACCCGCTCCGGTGCGGCTTGCTCGAGCGCCTGGCGCACGGCGTCGGCGAGGGTTTCCATGGGCGTGGTGGTGCTGTTGACGTGCGGTGCGGGTTCCTGCGCGTTGCACAGGGTGCCTGGTGGCCCGAGGTCGACGCTGACGCAGCGGTAGAGCCCTTCGTTGTAAGGCGGTGGCACCTGGGCAAACATCATCAGCCCCAGGTACACCCCGGAGACCGAGTTGCCGGCATAGGAGTTGATGAAGTAGGGCACCTGTGGCGGGCTTTCGATCAATACGTGGGCTTCGTCACCGCGAATCTCCACCTGGGCGGTGATCGACAGTTGGCCCAGGCCATGGCCTGAGTCTTCAAGCACCGCCGTACCGCTGTAGATACCGTCAGGAACGTCTCGCAGCAAGGCACGCATATGGCGGTCAGCCATGTCTTTCAACTCGGCGATGCAGGCGCGAACCTGCTCCACGCCATAGCGGTCAAGCAGCTCGATCAAGTGCCGCTCGCCGACACTGCAAGCACCGTATTGAGCATTCAGATCACCTTCCTGGTAAGCCCGGGCGCGCATGTTGGTCAGCAACAGGTTGATGACGTCTTCGCGGCGCTGGCCTCTGGACCACAGCTTCACTGGCGGAATACGCAGGCCTTCGGCGTAGATTTCCTTGGCGTCCGGGTTGTAACCGGCCGGTACCGGGCCACCGATGTCGGTCAGGTGGCCTTTGCAGACCGTCCAGAACACCAGTTCCCCTTTGTAAAAGACCGGCTTGTACATGCAGCAGTCGAGAATATGACTGCCGTTGTAGGCAGGGTCGTTGTGATAGATCACGTCGCCTTCAAGGATGTCATCGCCAAAGAAGCCGGCAACGCACTTCATCGCGGGGATCAGCGACCCCAGGTGTATGGGGATGTCCTGGCCTTGCAGGATCATTTCCGGCAGGTGGTCGAAGAGGGCGTTGGAATAGTCGTGTGCCAGGTTGAAAACACTCGAACGGCCGGTTTTTTCCAGCGTCAGGGTCATTTCCCGCTGCGCGGTTTCGAGTGCGCCTCGCACGACGGCCAGGGTGATCGGATCTACTGTACTCATGGGTCACCAAGAATCTTGTTGTTATCTGGGTGGGGCAGGACGGATGCCTGACCCACGACACAAAGCTACGCGTACCTCGAGGCGGCAGGCTTGTCGCCGCGTGCACTGTTTTTTGATACTGAGGGCACTGGTACTGTCGGGTAGGGTCAGAAGTAGTACCCAATGTTGGTGTAAAGCTGGTTCTCCCATTGATTGCTGCCACCCGCGCCCAGGCTCTGGGTGAAGCTGCTGCCACCGATGTACGGGTCGTTCTTGCCGTGCAGCCATTCCACGGCTATCCAGAGGTCCTTGAGTGAGAACGACGTGCCGAGAATGAAACGCTGGGAGTCATGGAACGCACTGTCGCGCTTGTCGAAGAGGCTGTAGTTGCCGTACAGCTTGATGCCTGACAACCAACCGTACTTTCCGGCGATGTCATAGCTGAGGTCGGTCACATACAGGTCGCCCTTGGCCGCAACGTTGAACGTCGCGTCATAGCTGCCGAACGTGACGTACTTGTCGTTACCGGGATTTCTCGGCGTCATGTCCTGGCGTGTGGCCTGCAGTTGAACGCCCCAAGGGCCGTTCTTGCCCAGGTAATGCACGGCCACGGCGTTACGTCGACCGCTGTCATGGGTGTCGCGGTTCTCCAGTTCCGAAGTAAGCGCCGATGCGCCGACCTCCGACTGCCAGTTGCCGAGCTTCAGGTTACGGGCCAGGCGTCCGACGACAATATTGCGCTCCTGGTTGCTGCTGCCGTCTGCCACATAGGTGTCGGCCTTGGCGACGCTGGTCGAATAGGTACGTCCACCGCGGCTGGTGCCCTGGCCCTGATCAATCGGGCGCAGGTAATAACCGGCCTGCAGGTTCCAGTCCGGGGTGTTCTGGATGTACTTGATGCCCAGGTCCTGAATGTCCTCCAACCCGATCACATTGCCCAGCGATTCAAAAAAGGGGCTGCCGAAGTAGGGCTGCAAGCCAAACGGAATGTGGTTCAGGCCGACCTGGACCTGTTGCGAATCGTTGAATTTGTAGCCTAGCCAGGCGTACTCGGGAAAAGAGATGTCGCCGATGCTGTCTGTGTAGGAAAAGGGATAGGCATCTCCGTAGAAGCGGTATTTCGCTGCGCCTATCCAACTGCTGGAGGTGTAGGTGGCGGTCAGGAAAAACGTATCGAAGCTGATTTTTTCCAGGTCTTGATCCGGGTCGTAGTCAACACGCGCACGGATGGCGCCGCCGATATCCAGGTTTTCGTTGATGGCCACGGCAAAGGCGGGAGCGCCGTACAGGGTCAGCAATTGTGCAAAAACTGCAGCCGTCACCGTGCGATAGTTCACTGAACGCATGTGTATGTCCTTGGGTCTTATTGTTGTTTTAGGCGCGTAAAAAAGCCGAACCGCAGTCATCCCGCGGCTCGGGGAGGTAAAGCGCTTTCAGGTGCTGAAAAGGGGGGGGGAAGTGGCTGTCAGGAACAGTGCGGTCGTACGAACCAACTGCGTTTGGCACTGTTGAGCAACAGCCAATAGGCAGCAAAGGCACTGATAAACGTCACCGGGGCAGAAAAAGTGGCGAGCGTGGCGCCGCCCGAGTTGAGCAGGAGAATCCCCAGCCCGGCGGCGAAGAACCAGGCGCCAAGACCGCAAGGGTTTATCGCGCTGACACGTTCCAGTTCATACTCGATCTTGCCGTCGAACAGTTGGTGGTACTTGGGCGAGAAAATATGCGCCAGTGCAATCGCCACCCAGGCCACGACAAAGATGCTCTGGTAGGCCAACGCCTGCAGGATGTAGTCGAACACGTTCAAGCGCATCAGTGCGTAGACCAATGCCCCGACTGCGACTGCCCACGCGATGTAAGGCACCCTGGCCAAGCCCAGGCGGCCAAAGAAGGCTTGCATGTTGGTCGCCGCCAGGAAGAAGTTTGCCGAGTTGATGCGGGTTTGGCTTACCCAGACGAAAATCAGGCCCCACACACCCATCAGCTCGACGATCGCCTTCACGACCGAAACTTCTGTCAGCCCTCCTGGCGTGGGAATCGTCCCGGCAATGAAGATTCCCACCAGGCCGTTGATGAGAAAGGTAAAGGTGTAGAACGGCAGGCCGAAGTTGAATCGGCTGTGGAACGACACGTCCTGTTTACGGCCGAATCGGGCATAGTCCCAGGTGTACATCATCAGGATCCACACGCCCATGAAGTAGCTGAAACAGTGCCACCAGCCGTTTTCCACCGGGCCGCTTGCCGGCCCCATGTGCAACCACGCCGAGCTGTAGCCGTATTCGGCGATGGTCATGATCACCAACGCAACCAGGCCCACCAGGTAAAACGGCAACAGCACCCCGTTGAGCTTGTCCATCCAGTTCTGCACGCTGCCGAAGATCAACGGCACGCTGTACAGCACAACCAACAGGTAGGCCTGATTCAACGACATTGACGACACGTAGTCATGAATGGCGATGGCAATGACCGAACCTTCAAAGACGCTGTAGTAGGTGGCCGTGGCGAAGAAGATCAGTGTGGCAAGGGTTGCACCGGTTCGCCCGAACAACACCCGGGAGAAAAGCGCTACCGAAAGCCCGGTTTTCATTGCATAGCGGGAGATGACGGTGTTGATAGCGGCATAGGCGATGACCGACAGCACCAGGCCGATAATGGCCTGTTGAGTACCGAAGGTCATGGCCAGCGTGGCCGAGACCACTAGCCAGAACATTGCGCTGCAGATGCCCCACCAGGCCATCGTTAGCGATAGTTTACTGAGGCGGTGCGTGTCTGGAACGGCAAAGGCGGTGCAGTCGGTACTGTCGACCTGTTTGGGGATGGGTGTGGCCATGGCTCTTCTCTTTATTGTTGTATGAAGAGTCGCGATTATAAAAAGGCTCATCCGCTCAATAATTGTGCTTGGCTGCACTGTCTTTTGCAGGTCCGCGCATTGAGACCCTGTGGAGCATTGGCTTACCAACGATGCAGACGCCGCGCACTCACTGACACCCCAACGACGCCATCGCAGGCAAGCCAGCTCCAACAAAGCCCGCGCAGCCTGTAGGAGCGGGTCTTGCCCGCGATGCAAACGCCGCGAACCCACCGACGCCATCGCAGGCAAGCCAGCTCCAACAGAGCCCGCGCCAGCCTGTAGGAGCCGGGCTTGCCCGCGATGCAGGCACCGCGCATTCACCGAAAGCCGCGATCACGCCGGCAGGCGACGTCTTTGTCCTATTGGTTTTCAACACCCGCGAAAGCTGGCAAGGCATACTCGTGTGGCATGTGGCTTACTTAACCAATGAGGCAAGGATGAGCGATATTTTCACCACTCAGGAGGCCGGCGTCCTCACGATTGCTTTTAACCGTGAAGCAAAGAAAAACGCCATTACCGCGACCATGTATGACGCGCTCAGCGAGGTGCTGGTCAGTGCAGCGGCTGACCGTGAGGTTCGCGTGGTGCTGATTCGCGGCAGCGAGCAGGTCTTCTCTGCCGGCAATGATCTTGGTGACTTCATCGCGCATCCGCCCGCGACCGAGGATGCCCCGGTCTGGCGTTTCTTGCGCACCTTGAGCGCATTTCCCAAACCGATTGTCGCGGCCGTCTGTGGCGTGGCGGTCGGTGTCGGCACGACGCTGTTGCTGCACTGCGACCTGGTCTATGCGGGCACCAACGCCCGTTTCAGCGTGCCTTTCGTCAGTCTTGGCCTTTGCCCGGAGGCCGCGTCCAGCTTGCTCTTGCCCAAGCTGTTTGGTCATCAGGGCGCTGCCGAGGCGTTGCTGACCGGCGAGCCGTTCGATGCCGAGTTTGCGCTGCAGTCGAAACTGGTCAATCGCGTGCTGCCACCGGAAGCCGTCCTCGACTTCGCGTTGTCCCAGGCACGCAAGATTGCCCAGCAACCGTCGAGTGCTGTCATGGAGACCAAGCGCCTGCTGAAACTGGCAGATGCCAGCGACGTGCAGGCACGCATCAATGAAGAAGCGAAGCGCTTTGCTCAAATGCTTGACGCAGAGGCCGCCCGTGAAGCCATCGCGGCCTTCACCGAGAAACGTAAACCGGATTTCAGCCGGTTCTGATCGAGGGATGGGCAGCCGTGTTTGAAGAGGCTGCCCATCGACGAAAACACGCGTGGTTCAAGGCTTACAGCGCGTGGCTATAGGCCGTTCTGGAGGCGTGGGTCGAGGTCCGGATCAGCAACAGTACGGAGCCAATGACCGGCAGGCTTACCAGCAGTAGCGCATAACGCAAGGACTGCTGGCCAAGCAGGGGTTGCAGCATGTCGCTGAACAGGCCGGTCACCAGTGGCCCGATGCCGACACCGAGCAGTGTGCTGACGATGGTTTGCAGGGCCATGGCCGTACCGCGCCGGTTGGACGGTACCAATTGGGTAACAAGGTTGTAGGACGGCGCTACCCACCAAACGGCGAAGAAGCTGTAGAGCGCACACCACACCATGGCCGTTGGAATCGGTACGCTGCCGAGCGTGACCAGCACGGTGTCGGGCCAGAGCAGGTAGGTGCTCAGGGTGGCGATGGCGGTCAAGTGACCCAGCACCGGAATCGAGAGCTGCCAGTGCGGGTTGCGTCGGCTCAGGCGGTCGCTCAACCAGCCGCTGAACAGGCCCCCGACACCGGCGGCGGTGCCGCAGATGACCCCAGCCAACAGGCCAGCATGTTGCAGCGAGAGGCCGTGGGAGCGTACCAGGAAGCTGGTGTTCCACATGCCAATGGCGTAGGAGCTGAGCGTGGTCAGGCCGCCCGCCAGTATCAGGCAGCGATAGGCAGGCAGCGCCCATAGCTTGCGGGCTTCAGCGCCCATGCCGAGCAGTGGCGCGTGGGCATGGGCATGGGCGGGGGCAGGGCTCAGGTCCCAGCGCCCCCGTACCGGGTCGCGCACCACGATGGCCATGATGGCGGCAAACAACAGGGCGGGCAGGCCAAGGGCAATGAATGCTGTACGCCAGCCATACACTTCGACCACCCAGGCACCGATACTCAAGCCGATGATCGAGGAAAACGTTGGCGCGGCGGTGAAGCAACTGATGGCGAGTGAACGTCGATGCGGTGGATACAGGTCGGCGATCAAGGACAGGGATGCCGAGGTCGTTGGTGATTCGCTGACCGCGACCAGCATCCGGGCAATGGCCAGTACCAGAAAGCTGCCGGCCAGCCCGCAGGCCATCGTTGCCAACGCCCAGAGCAGGCACGACAGTGCGAGCAGGCGCGTACGCGGCAGACGATCCACCAGACGTCCCGCCGGCAAGCCCATGAGCGCATACACCGCCGCGAAGGCCAGCCCGGAGATCAGGCCCATGGCCGTGTCGCCGACCCCGAACTCCGACTTGATCGGCTCAATCATCACCGCAAGTATCTGGCGCCCGACAAAGTTGTCGGCGAACACCAGTGCCAGCAGCAACAACAGGCCGTGGCTGCGCCAGCCGACCGAGGTGGCCGGCATGACGGTTGCGCCGGTCGTCATCGCGGCGCCCAGAGATCGGGCAAGCCGGGGTCGCTCACTACAATCAGGCGCTTGAGCAAGACCTTGAGGGCTTGCGCGTCGGCACTGCCGAGCTTGGCCGACAGTTCTTCCTCCACCACCTTGGCCAGCGCCAACTGTTGCAGCGACACCTCGCGGCCGTTTGCCGTGAGCACGAAACGCAACTGATCGGCATCGCCCTCGATTGCCACCAGGTGCTGGCGCTCGAGAAAGCGCATGCCGGCCAGTGTGACCTCATGGCCGGTGTAGCTGACAAAGGTGTTGATTTCCTCAAGGCTCAGGTTATCGCGGATACACAGCACCGAGAGAATGAAAAAGGCCTGTTCGTCCAGCTGCTGGTTGCTCACCATGCGCCGCAGGGCATTGAGCACCTGGTAGTGCCCGCGCCCGAGCAAGTAGCCGAGCAGGTCTTCGGTGTAGCTGCATTCCGGTGGCGGCGGTGTGGTTGCCAGGCGCAGCTCGCTGCGCGGCTTGCGGGTGGCCAGCGCATACTGGCCGCTCTGGAACGCCAGCGGCGCCCGGTCGCTGTGATCGAAGGCCAGCACTTCCCCGACAAAGATCACATGGTCGCCGCCCTCATATTGGAAGGCAGTACGGCATTGAAAGCGTGCGGTGCAGTCTTGCAGCAAAGGCGCCTCGCTGACGCCATTATCGAGTTGGACTTCGGCAAACTTGTCTTCGCCTTGGGTGGCGAAGCGCCCCGAGAGTTTTTCCTGTTCGGTGGACAGGACATGCACATTCCAGTGCTTGCCGCTGCTGAAAACCGGCAGGCTGCGGGCGTTCTTCGACAGGCTCCAGAGCACCAGCGGCGGGTTGAGCGATACCGAGTTGAAACTGTTGGCGGTGATCCCCACCGGTGAGCCGTCTTCGGCCTGGGTCGTGATGATCGTGACCCCGGTAGTGAAGGTACCGAGCGCGGCGCGGAAGGCCTGGGGATCGAAGCTGGCGTTTTGCATAGCCATGATAGACCTCATGGAGTGGAGTTTTCGTGTGGCCAGTATTGGTCGCCGCAGGGCGCTGTACATCGTCTCAACGGACTAACGCTTTTGTTCGATTCTCGTCCGATCGGACGAGGCGCCGGGCGTCGCCCCGCGACTAGTGTGGCCCCATGCGCATCCGGCGCTTCCGGGCCTTGGGGCCAGCATCAGCGAGGGGACACGAATGAGTTCAGCCACGTCATCCGTACAAGCGCTTTCGAGCCTGTTATCCCGGCAGAAACAAGCCTTTAACAGCGCCGGCGCGGTCAGTGCCGACACACGTCGTCGGCGTATTCAGCAGGTGATCGACCTGCTCGTGCGTCACCACGGTGTGTTGACCGAAGCGATGGATCAGGATTTCGGCGGCAGGCCTGCAGGCTTTTCCCTGATGAACGACGTGCTGGGTTCTCTCTCGTCGCTCAAGCATGCGCGGGACAACCTGCACCTCTGGATGCAGGACGAGCCACGCCCGGCATTCGCGCCCTACGACCAACTGGGCGCCAAGGCCTGGGTCATGTATCAGCCCAAAGGGACGGTGGGCATCATTGGTACCTGGAACGCCCCGCTGTTTACCTTGTTCAGCCCGCTGGCTTGCGCACTGGCGGCGGGTAACCGGGCGATTCTCAAGCCGTCGGAGGTGGTTCCGCGTACCGCTGAGTTGGTAGCGCAGTTGTGTGCTGAGCACCTTGACCCGCTGGAGATCGCCGTGGTCACGGGGGACGCGGAGCTGGCGGAAGGCTTCACCGCCCAGCCGTTTGACCACATGGTGTTTACCGGCAGTACTGCGATTGGTCGCGCTGTGATGCGTAATGCCGCGCAGAATCTGGTACCGGTGACGTTGGAGTTGGGCGGTAAGTCGCCAGTGATCATTGCGCGCAGTGCCGACTTGAACAAGGCGGCGTTCAGCATCGCCGCAGCCAAAGCCTGTAATGGCGGGCAGATCTGCATCAGTCCCGACCTGGTGTATGTACCGCAGGCGCACCTTGAAACCTTCCTCAGCGCCTTGCGCAGTGCCTATTGCGAGCTGAACCCCACGGTTGCCGGCAACCCGGATGTGGTGGCAGTGGTCAATCAGCGGCATCTGGCCCGTGTCGAGGGCTATGTGGATGAGGCCCGGGCCCAGGGGGCTCGCATCGAAAGCCTGCCGGAGGCGTTGGCGGTTGATGCCGAGGACCGTCGCCGGCCCCTGCGTGTAGTGGTCAACCCGCCGCGTGACAGCCAGATCATGCGCGAAGAAATCTTTGGCCCGGCCATGGTGGTGCTCACGTATGAGGACCTTGATGGGGTGATCGCCGACATCAACGCCCGGCCACGTCCGCTGGCGCTGTACTACTTCGGTGAGGATCAACAGGAGCAGCAGTGGGTACTGGAGCACACCCTGTCGGGCGGCGTCACCGTCAACGACGTGATGATGCATGCGGCGATGCACGACGCGCCGTTCGGCGGCGTGGGCGCCTCTGGCATGGGGCATTACCACGGCCGTGAAGGGTTTCTTGAGTTCAGTCACCTGCGCACGGTGTTCAAGGCGCCTGCGCATGACCCGCGGCGTGAATGGGGCCTGCTGCCGCCGTATGGCGAGCATTACCTCGCGGCCATGATGGCCATGGTCACCGCTGACTGACTCATTGTGCATGGGGCGCTCGGATGAGCGCCTTGTCGCCTCTACGGGGTTTACCGTTGCTTATGTTCAACGCGATCACTATTGCCCAGCGCCTGTGGTTCTGGGCGTTGTTGGCCACACTGTTGTTTATCGTTGCGGTCGGTTTTGGTGGCTATGGCCTGCAACAGGCCCGTGACAGTCTGCGTACCATCAATGAAGACAATCTGGCGACGCTGCTCACTGTCGGTGAGGTCCAGCACCGTCTCGACGAAAGTCGGCGGCTGGTGTTGCTTGCCATTCAGCATGACCCGGAAGGCCCGCTGGTGGCGGCGTTCGACCGCTCGATCGATGTGACGCTAGCGGCCATCGAAGCCAACAATCACGCGCTCGCTCAGGTGTGGGCCAGCTACCGCCAACGCCCCTTGTCCAGCCATGAGCAGCAGGTGGCCGAGGCCTTCGATGGCCATTACCAGGCGTGGCTGGGTGAGCTGGAGCTTTTGCTGGAGTCCTTGCGCGCGGGTGACTATCGGCTGTCCGGCATCATTTCTTTCCTGCGCATGGCCGAACCTGCTGGCGATGCGGCGGGTATTGAACTGGGCAAGCTGCAGACGTTGCAGAAGGAAGCGGCTGCGCGGGCATACGACCTCGCCCAGCAACGCTATCGCTCGACCCTGCTGGCGTATCTGGTGCTGGCGGTGGTGGGGGTGTTGGCTGGCAGCGTTACCGCGTTCTCGACCTTGCGTCGCCTGAAACGGGCTTTTGCCCAGGCGGGCGCCAGTGTGCGCGCGATTGCCAGTGGCGACCTGTCGCAGCCCATCGAGGTCAAGGGGCGCGATGAGTTTGCCCGGATGCTGGGTGATATCGCGACGATGCGCGACAGCCTGCACGGGTTGATCTCGCAGATGCGCTCGTTGGTGCAGCGTGTCAGTCACGAAGCGGCACACATGGCCGAATCGGCAGAGCTGGCCTCGTTGGCTGCGCAGCAGCAGGCTGACGCCGTGCGCGGCATTTCTGCTGCAGTTGAGCAGCTGTCGGGTTCAATCAGCGAAGTCGATACCCAGGTCGGGGTTTCGCGCAACATCACGCAGCACTCAGCGGGGCGTTCGGGCAAAAGCGAAGGTTTTATCCGCGATATGGCCCATGGAATGAACCGCATCAGCGACGTGATCAGTGATACCGCCGTGCATATCCGTGAGTTGGAAGTGTTCTCCGGCGAGATCAGTACGGTGCTGAATGTGATTCGCAGCATTGCCGAGCAAACCAATTTACTGGCGCTGAACGCCGCCATCGAGGCCGCAAGGGCAGGAGAGCAGGGCCGTGGCTTTGCCGTGGTGGCCGATGAGGTCAGGCTGTTGGCGCAACGTACGGCCCGTTCAATCGGCGAAATCGACCTCACGGTACAACGCATCCAGGAGGGGACCCAGGCGGTGGTTGGTGGGATGGACCGGGTGATCAGTCGGGTGCGTGATGGGGTTGGGCTGGCAGAGGAGGCCGGCGACTCGGTGGCGCAGATCCGCAGTGGTACTGACGATGTGATTCAAAGCGTCGACACCATTGCTGTGGTGATCGCCGAACAGGTACGGGTTACCCAGGAGATGGTCGCGCGCGTCGAGAGCGTTTCGGCCGGCACCGGCGTGCTCTCGGCCAATGCCGGCCGCAGTGCCGCGGCGGCGTCAGACCTGGAGCAGTTGGCGCGGGCACTGGACCAGTTGTCCGCCAGGTTCAATGTCGTCTGACGGGTCTAGTCCGCTTTGACGATGAGAGCGCCCCGGTCAGCCGTGATCATGGGATGCACACCGCCAGCGTCCCCGTATCGTCGTCGGCGGTCTTTCCTGACCTCAGCTAATGGCATAACAACAATGACGGCTCAAGTTCAGTCTCAAACCCACTACGACGTGATCGTCGTTGGTTCGGGTGCAGGTGCGATGACGTCGGCGGTCTTCCTCGCCGACCAGGGTTTCAGCGTGCTGATCGTGGAAAAAAGCGACAAGTACGGTGGTACTTCGGCTATTTCCGGCGGTGGGATCTGGATCCCGAACAATCACTACTTTGCTCGCCAGGGCGGTAACGATAGCTTCGAGTTGGCGATGCGCTACCTCAAGGCCGCGGCTGGCGAGCACGTTGATGATGCGCGCCTGCAGGCCTACCTGGACAATGCGCCAAAGATGATCGAGGCGCTCACCCGTACCAGTCGGGTACGTTATGCGGTGGCTGCCAAGTACCCGGACTACTACCCGCATTTGCCTGGTTCGCTGCCCGGAGGACGCACCCTCGACCCCGAGTTGTTCGACACCAGCCTGCTCGGTGAGGAACTGGACAACCTGCGCAAGCCGTCACCCTCGACCTTGCTGATGGGGCGTATTGCCTGGACTGCCCGGCATGCGCACAAGGCCATGGCCCGCAGCTTTGGCTGGCGCTGGCTGATCATGGGCCTGATGCTGCGTTACAAACTGGACTTCAAATGGCGGCGCAAAAGTAAATTCGACCGCCGCGCGGCCCTTGGCAGCGCGTTGGTTGCATCGCTGCGTCGTTCTCTGATGGACCGTAACGTGCCGTTGTGGCTGAACACCGATTTTCGTGGGTTGCTCACGGAGCAGGGCCGGGTCACTGGGGTCACGGTGCAACGTGAGGGTCAGGAAAAGCAGCTGCATGCGCGTTACGGGGTGATTCTGGGCTCCGGTGGCTTCGAGCAGAACCAGGCATTGCGCGAGCAATACCTGCCCAAGCCGACCCGCATGGCCTGGAGTGCGACGCCACCGGGCAACAACACCGGTGCCGCGTTGGAAGCGGGGATCGCCCAGGGCGCGGCGACCGCGTTGATGGACTGGGCCTGGTGGGCGCCGACCATTGCCGTGCCGGGCGAGGAAAAGCCGCGCGGTATCTTTGCCGAGCGGGCATTCCCCGGGGCAATTGTGGTCAACGGCGAGGGGCAACGCTTCGTCAACGAAGCGGCTCCGTACCTGGAGTTCGTCGATGCCATGCTCCGCGACAATCAGCGTACAGGCGGAAAGTCCGTGCCGGCCTGGGTGATTTTTGACGGGCATTTCCGCTTCCACTACGCCATGGGCCCGTTGATGCCGGCCCAGGTCATGCCTGACAGCCGTCTGCGCAAGGAATGGTTGAACACCTTGTACTGGAAGGCCGACACCCTGGCGCAACTGGCCGAACAGATCGGCGTCGATGCAGTGGGCCTTGAGCGCACAGTGGACAAGGTCAACGACTATGCGCGCACCGGCCAGGACCTGGACTTCGACCGTGGCGGCAATGTGTTCGACCGTTACTACGGCGATAGCAATATCAAGCCCAACCCGTGCCTGGCGCCCCTGCGCAAGGGGCCGTACTACGCCATGCGCCTGGATGCCGGTGATATTGGCACCAAGGGCGGCTTGCTGACCAACGAACATGCACAAGTGGTGCGCGACAACGGTACGCCCATTGACGGCCTGTACGCGATCGGCAACTGCTCCGCGTCGGTAATGGGTACCAGTTATCCGGGGGCGGGCGGCACCCTCGGGCCGGCGATGACCTTCGCCTATGTCGCTGCCAACCACCTCGCCAGCCAGCGTTAGGAGCCGTCATGGAGATGTCTGATAACAGCACCTGTACGGCGATTCAGGCACCATTGCGCGTTGCCGACAGCAGTAGCGTGACATGGGATGAGCAGTGCGATGTGCTGATCATCGGTTGGGGCGCGGCCGGGGCCTGTGCGGCACTGGAGGCCCGCGCCAATGGCGTCGATGTGCTGATCGCCGACCGTTTCACAGGTGGCGGCGCCAGTGCCAAGAGCGGTGGCGTCGTGTATGCCGGTGGGGGGACCCGGTATCAGTACGCCGCAGGCTTCAGTGACACCCCCGAGGCCATGTTCGACTACCTCAAGCACGAAACCCAGGGCGTGGTCAGCGACGAGACCCTGCGGCGCTTTTGTGCGGACAGCGTGGCCAACCTAGATTGGCTGGAAAGCCACGGTGCGCCTTACGGGCACCAGATGCCCCCAGGTGGCAAGACCTCCTATCCACCCGACGGCTACTTCCTCTACTACTCCGGCAATGAGCTGGTACCGCAGCACAGCGGCCCGTTGCCTCCGGCGCCACGCGGCCACCGTACGGTCGGCAAAGGCCAGTGTGGTGCGGTGCTGTATTCGCACCTCAAGGCGGCTTGCCTGCGCGCCGGGGTGCGGCCACTGCTGCAATCAGCCGCCAAGCGCCTGGTGCTTGACCAGGAGGGCCGGGTGATCGGTGCCGAGCTGTGGTGCCTGCCGCCGGGCAGCAAGCAGGCGAAGCTGCACGCCCGTTGGGCTGCCCGTGCCGAGCGCTTGCAGAACTTTTCCCCGGCCTACTGTGACAGGTTACGCCTGCGGGTCAGCCAACTGGAGCGCGAGTTCGCCCGGCCACGGCTGGTCAGGGCCCGGAACGGGGTGATCCTCAGTACGGGCGGGTTCATCTTCAACCGCGAACTGATCAAGCAGCACGCGCCGAAATTTCGCCGCAACTTCAAGGTGGGCGCCACCGGCTGTGACGGCAGCGGCCTGCGCCTGGGCGTGAGTGCCGGTGGTGAAGGCGCTGCGCTGAATCGGGTGTCGGCCTGGCGGTTCATCAATCCGCCCTACAGTTGGCACAAGGGCATCGTGGTCAACAGCCAAGGCCAGCGTTTCTGCAACGAAGAGGTCTATGGCGCGACGCTGGGTCAGCCGTTGATGGAGGAGCAGGGCGGCAAGGCCTGGCTGGTGCTCGATGCCCCGCTGCGCAAGAAGGCGATCCGGGAGGCACTGTTCGGTGGGTACTGGTGGTTCCAGAGCGTGCCGGCGCTGGCGTTGATGCTGCTCAAGGTGAGCAAGGGCAAGTGCCTGGAACAACTGGCTACGGTCACTGGCATGAAGGCCAGCGCGTTGCGCCAGTCGCTGCAGGCCAACAATGCGGCTGCGCGTGGTGAGGCGCCCGATCCATTCGGCAAGTCGCCAGGCGGTCGCCAGGTGCTTGAGCAGGGCCCGTTCTACGCCTGCGACATTTCCGTGACCAACCCGGTCTTCCCGCTAGGGGCGTTGACCCTGGGCGGTTTGCGGGTGGATGAAGGCAACGGGGCCGTGCTGGATACCCAAGGGCAGCCCATTGCGGGCCTTTACGCTGCCGGTCGCACCGCCCTGGGCATTCCCTCACACCTGTACATCAGTGGTCTATCACTGGCCGATTGCGTGTTCTCCGGGCGTCGCGCCGGGACGGCAGCCGCAATTAACCCTGCACAGCCACTGCAACATAACCGCGCACACGAGATGAGCTGATGACGATCAAGGAGAACAACATGCCCGGACGGGTTCATGGCAAGGTGGCGCTGGTGACTGGCGGTGCCAAGGGTATTGGCCGTGCCAGTGCACGGTTGTTGGCGGCTGAAGGCGCCCAGGTGCTGATCAGCGACATCGACGTCGTTGCCGGTGAGGCACTGGCTGCCGAGATCGGCCCGGCTGCGGCGTTTATCCGCCATGACGCCAGCAGCGAGGCAGAGTGGAAGCAGGTCATGGCGCACTTGCGTGAGCGCTATGGCCGCCTGGATATCCTGCTCAACAATGCCGGCATACTGCTGAGCGGTTCAGTCGAAGAAACTTCGTTGCAGGACTGGCAGAAGGTCATGCGGGTCAATGCCGACAGTGTGTTTCTCGGCTGTCGCGAGGGGATTGCGCTGATGAAGGAGGGCGGTGGTTCGATCATCAACCTGTCGTCGATTGCGGCACTGGCCGGGCGTGATGATTTCATGGCCTACAGTGCTTCGAAAGGCGCTGTGGCGGCCTTGTCGCGTTCAGTGGCGGTGCTCTGCCGACGCCGCAAGTACCGGATCCGCTGCAATACCCTGCACCCGGACGGCGTACTCACCGACATGACCAGTGGCGGCTTCCCGCAGGGTGTCGACCCGGTCCGCCTGACCATCGACAGTGACCCGATGAACCGCATGTGCTTGCCCGAGGATGTGGCGGCCAGTGTGCTGTTTCTTGCCAGCGATGAGTCCCGGGCCATCAACGGCGTCGAACTGCGCATCGACAGTGGGCAGATGGTGATGAGCATCTGATCATCACGTTAGTGCTTGATTGCACAAGGCCGCTTGCCTGTTGAAACGGGCAAGCGGCCTTGTGCTGTGTTGCAGTGCTGCGTTCTTCCGAGTGGATGCCGTTCAATGCCCCTCGAATTGTGCCGGGCGCTTTTCGATAAAGGCTTGCATGCCTTCTTTCTGGTCTCGGGAGGCGAACAGCAGGGCATTGGCCTTGCGCTCCAGTGCCAGGCCGGCCTCCAGCGGCGCATCCATGCCGGCGAGAATCACTTCCTTGATCTGTTCTGCGGCCAATGCCGGCATCGCTGCGATGACGCGAGCCAGCTCCAGGGCGTGAGCCTGGACCTGATCATCGTCCACCAGGTCACTGACCAGGCCGGCCACCCAGGCTTCTTCGGCGCTGATCGGTTGCCCGGTCAGGGCCATGCGCATGGCCTTTACCTTGCCCACGGCGCGGACCAATCGCTGGGTACCGCCAATGCCCGGCATGATGCCGATACGAATTTCCGGTTGGCAGAAGCGTGCGCTGCGCCCGGCGACGATCAGGTCGGCAAGCATCGCCAACTCGCAGCCACCGCCATAGGCGTACCCGCAGATCGCCGCGATCACCGGTTTCGGGCAGTGCTGAATCGGCGCCCAGACCCGTTCGGTATGGCGCCGGTAGATATCGATAGGGCCGACGCCGGCCATGCTGTTGATATCGCCGCCTGCGGCAAACACCTTGTCGCCGCCCGTCAGCAGGATGCAACGCACCTGCGGGTCGGCGCTCAGTTCGCTGAAGTAACGCGACAGCAAGGCTTGCAACTCCAGGCTCAGGGCATTGGTCGCGTGCGGACGGTTGAGCCGCAGCAGGGCTACGCCAGGCAGCGGGCGTTCGAGCAGAACCGGTGGAGCGGATGAATCAGGCATGAGCGTCCTCGTGAGCCAGGCGTCAGGTGAATGCCTGCCAGTGTCACGGCCGGACGGTGATGATTCATCGTCCGTTCAGACGAAGAATGGGCCTGGCTTTGTCCCTAGAGTGAACCCTGTCAGCAGAATTAAGGAGCGCGACATGGGGCTGCATTCGGGGCTTGATTACAGTGGCAAGGTGGTGCTCGTCACCGGCGGTACCAAGGGCATTGGCGCGGGCATTGCGCGTGAGTTTCTGGCGGCCGATGCGCAGGTGATCGTCTGCGCCCGCTCAGCGCCTGAGCAGGTGCCGACGCTGGAGGGGAAGCGCGCCATCTTCATCCCGGCGGACGTGCGCGACCCGGACTCGCTACAGGCGCTGTTCGACACCATCAGTCGCGATTTTGGCCGCCTTGACGTGGTCATCAACAACGCAGGCGGTAGCCCGGCAGCCGAGGCCGCCAGCGCATCGCCACGTTTTCACGACAGCATCATTCGTCTCAACCTGATCGCGCCTCTGAATGTCGCCCAGCACGCCAACCGCCTGATGCAGGCGCAAGTGCAGGGCGGTTGCATCGTGTTTATCGGCAGCATCAGCGCCTTGCGCGCCTCACCCGGGACGGCGGCCTATGGCGCGGCCAAGGCTGGCGTCCTGTCACTGGTGCAGTCGCTGGCGGTGGAATGGGGGCCGAAGGTTCGTGTGGTCGCGGTCAGCCCGGGCCTGGTGCTGACGGAACAGGCCCACCTGCATTACGGCAACGACGCCGGTATCGCCGCCGTCAGCGCCGGTATCCCGGCCGGTCGCATGGCCGTGGCGGCGGATGTCGCCAATGCCTGCCTGTACATCGCCTCGCCGCTGGCCAGCTACGCCAGCGGCTGCAACCTGCTGCTGCATGGCGGTGGCGAACGTCCGGCGTTTCTCGGTGCGGCGCAGGTTCTGCCCACCTGATCGACCCATGGTGGCGGCCGGGTCCGGTTGCCGCCCTCAATTTGCAGGAGACGACTTTGGCTGATCCACAATTGCTATCCAATGTGCGCGCCCTAGTGGGGCGCCAATACGGTCGTGTGTATGCCTGGGATGAGGTCAATGCACCGATGATTCGTCAGTGGTGCGAGATCATGGGTGTCGAAAACCCGCTCTACACCGATCCTGCGTTTGCCCTCGGCACGCCCCATGAGGGCTTGATTGCGCCGCCGGCGATGTTGCAGGTGTGGACCATGGAAGGCTTCCATGCCAACCACTATCCGCCAGGCTCCACCGACGAAAACCCCTATGAAGTGCTCAAGCTGTTCGAGCAGTACGGCTATAACTCGGTCGTGGCAGTGAACTCCGAGCTGAGCTTCACGCGCCCCTTGCGCCTGGGTGAAAAGCTCTACTACACCACCCGCCTGGATGCGGTGGGCGATGAGAAAACCACCGCCTTGGGCACGGGCTTCTTTGTCACCCTGGTGATGAGTCACTTCGTCGAAAAGGCCGGTGGCGACGAACCGGTAGGCGAGTTGCTGTTCCGCGTGTTCAAGTTTCGCCCGGCCAATGCTCAGCCAGCAGCGCCTGCGCCGGCCGCTGCACCTGCCAAGGCCAAGCGCCCGCAACCGGGCATCAGTGACGACACCCGGTTCTTCTGGGAGGGCTGCGCACAGGGCCAACTGTTGATCCAGCGCTGCACGGCCTGCGCCACCTTGCGCCATCCACCCGCGCCGGTATGCATCCAGTGCCACAGCTTCGACTGGGACACCGTCCAGGCCAGTGGTCGCGCCAGCCTCTACTCGTTTGTGGTCATGCACTACCCGGAGGTCGCGCCGTTCGATCACCCGAACCCCATCGGTCTGATCGAGCTGGAGGAGGGCGTACGCCTGATCGCCGGGTTGGTCGGCATTGAGCGTGAGCAGTTGCAGATCGGCCAGCGTTTGCAGGTCGAGTTCCAGACCTTCGATGACGCGCTGACCTTGCCCCTGTTTCGGCCCGTCGGCGCGTAGGAGTTGACCCCATGAATTTTGAATTGACCGAAGACCAGCGCGCGATTGCGCAGATGGCTGACAGCCTGTTTGTCGACCACTGCCACGACGACTACCTGCGTCGCTGGGATACCAGTGGTGAGCCGCTGATGGCTCCACTCTGGGCGCTCTGCATTGAAACCGGGCTGCACGCCTTGGCGATTCCTGAATCCCACGGTGGCAGTGGCCTGGGCATGACCGAGCTGATGCTGGTGTTGCAGGCTCAGGGCAAGGGCTTGGCACAGGTGCCGCTGTGGCGGCATCAACTGGCCGCAGCGACCCTTGCCGAGTTCGCATTGCCCGAGCTCGCGACCTGGGCCGAAAAAGCCGCCTCGGGTGAAGCCATGCTGACCCTGGCCATCGATGCCCTTGGCAGTGCCTGCGGCATCGAGCTTCAGGCCCGTCCGTGTGCCGAGGGCTGGGAAATCAATGGTCGGGTTGCGGCCGTGGCCCTGGGTGAACAGGCACGGGCGGCACTGGTGCTGGCAGACGTAGACGGCCAGCCGCGGTTGTTGCTGCTCGATCTCTCGGTCGCACAGGTAACCCGTGTGCCAGCGGTGCTTACCCACGGTGAAGCCGTGGCCGATGTGCATGTCGAGGGCCTGCGCGTTGCGGCCCCGCAGTTGCTGCCCAGTGCTGCCCTGGCCTGGCTGGAGCCACGCAGCGTGGCGGCCTTGGCCGCGTTGCAGTTGGGTGTCAGCGAGGAGCAGATCCGCCGCACCGTGGCCTATGTCAGTGAGCGTCAGCAGTTCGAGCGGCGTATCGGCAGCTTCCAGGCGGTGCAAATGAGCATGGCCGATGCGCATATCGCCCTTGAGGCCCTGCGCAGTGTGCTTTGGCAACTCTGCTATCGCCTCGACGCCGGTTTGCCGTCGCCGTCGGAAGCGCTGGCCACCGCTTATCTGGCGTGTGAAGCGGGACATCGCATCGGCCACATCGCACAGCACGTGCATGGCGGTATCGGCGTCGACCTGACGTACCCGATCCACCGTTTTCTCTATTGGAGCCGCGCCCTGGGCCTCGCCCTGGGTGGTTCGGCGGCAAGCCTGGAACGTCTCGGCGATTGGCTGAGCGATAACGACAAGCTGGGATGGAAATATGACCTCGAAGAACACCAAGCGCTTTGAAGACGTGCGCCCCGGCGAAGTGCTGCCTGAACTGGCGGTTCCAATCACGGTCGGCCTGATCACCGGTGGCGCGATTGCCACCCGGGATTATTTTCCGGGGCACCATGACCTGGAGGCAGCCCGCGCACTGGGCTCACCGCATATCTTCATGAACATCCTGACCACCAACGGGCTGGTGCAACGTTATGTCGAAGGCTGGGCGGGGCCGTTGGCCACGTTCACCTCACTGAAAATCAAGCTGGGTGCACCGAACTACCCTGGTGACTGCATGACCTTCAGCGGCAGCGTGACCCGCCAGGATGCCGACACCCGTACGGTGGAAGTCACCCTCAGCGGCAAAAATTCCATGGGCAACCACGTGACCGGTACGGTCGCGCTGGTCCTGCCCTGACAGCCGGAGACACAGACATGACGACTTCGTCGATATCCGGACGCGCCGCGATAGTTGGTTTGGGCGCGACCGAGTTTTCCAAGAACTCCGGGCGCACGGAACTGCGCCTGGCCCTTGAAGCCACGCTGAGCGCGCTGAAGGATGCGGGCATTGACCCTTCCGAGGTTGAGGGCTTCAGCTCTTACTCGGTGGACAAGGTTCCGGAATACGAAATTGCCCGCCTGTTGGGTTGCAAGGACGTGAAGTTCTTTTCGCAAGTGCCCCACGGCGGTGGTGCGGCGTGTGCGCCGATCATGCACGCGGCCATGGCGGTGGCCACCGGTGTGGCAAAAGTGGTGGTGGTCTACCGGGCCATGAATGAGCGGTCCTGGTATCGCTTCGGCACCGGCACGTACGGTTTCGCCTCGACGCCGATCTTCGAGAACGTCAACTACGGCTGGTACATGCCTCACGGCTTCCATACGCCGGCGGCCTGGGTGGGCATGTTTGCTCAACGCTACATGCACACCTATGGGGCCACGTCCGAGGATTTCGGTCGGGTCGCAGTGGCCGTGCGTGATTTTGCCGCGACCAACCCCCAGGCGTTTTTCTACGGCAAGCCTATTACCCTTGAGGAGCACCAGGCCTCGCGCTGGATCTGCGAACCGCTGCACCTGCTCGACTGCTGCCAGGAGTCCGATGGCGCCGTGGCCATGGTGATCACTTCGGCGGAGCGTGCCCGCGATCTGCGCCAGAAGCCGGTGATGATCAAGGCCGGTTCCCAGGGCATTACTGACGGTCAGCAGATCATGACCTCGTTCTACCGTGACGACATTACCGGGCTGCCGGAAATGGGCGTGGTGGCCCGTGAGCTTTATCGCCAGTCAGGGCTGGGGCCGGAAGCGTTTCAGACAGCGGTGATCTATGACCATTTCACCCCGTTCGTGCTGCCGCAACTGGAAGAGTTCGGTTTCGCCAAGCGTGGCGAGGCCAAGGAGTTCATCCGCGCGGGCCATCATGCCCGTGGCGGCAAGTTGCCGATCAACCCCCACGGCGGACAACTGGGCGAAGCCTACATTCATGGCATGAACGGCGTCGCCGAAGCGGTGCGTCAGGTGCGTGGCACCGCGGTCAACCAGGTGCCGGCGGTAGAAAACGTGCTGGTCACTGCCGGTACCGGCGTGCCGACCAGCGGCCTGATTCTCGGCGCGGCCTAAGGAGGCGTTATATGTTCGTTGATCTGACTCCTGAACAACACGCCCTGCGCCACAAGGTGCGGGACTACTTCCAGGCGCTGATGACCCCGCAGCTGCGTGAGCAGTTGCGGGGCCAGGAAGGCGGCGAGCTGTACCGGCAAACCATCCGGCAAATGGGCCGCGACGGTTGGCTGGCCGTTGGCTGGCCCAAAGAGCATGGTGGCCAAGGCTACGCGGCCACTGAGCAGTTGATTTTCTTTGAAGAGGCCAACATTGCCGGTGCGCCATTGCCGTTCGTGACCATCAGCACTGTCGGCCCGGCCCTGATGACCCATGGCAGCGCGCTGCAAAAGGAGCGCTTCCTGCCGGGCATCGCTGCGGGCGAGATCATGTTTGCCATCGGCTACTCCGAGCCGGACGCCGGCAGTGACCTGGCGGTTCTCAAGACCAGCGCACGCCTGCAAGGCGATGAGTTCGTGGTCAATGGCAACAAATTGTGGACGTCCGGTGCCGATGCGGCGGACTACATCTGGCTGGCGGCGCGCACTGACCCCACGCAAGCGCGTCACAAGGGGATTTCGATCCTGATCCTCGATACCCAGGCGCCCGGGTTTTCCACGACACTGATCCCGACCACCAGCATTGCCACGACTGCCACCTATTACGACAACGTGCGGGTGCCCAAGGACATGCTGGTAGGGGAGCTGCACGGTGGCTGGAAGCTGATCACCGAGCAACTCAACCATGAGCGGCTTGGGCTTGGCTCCTGGTCGGACAAGGTCGTCGCCTTGTTCCGCCGGGTCTACCTGTGGGCGCGTTGCCGTGATGAACAGGGCCGACGGGCCATGGACAAGGGCTGGGTGCGCAGTTCGTTGGCAGAGTGTTATGCCCGCCTGGAAGCGATGCGCCTGATCAACTTGCGTATCGCCGCCGACCTTGAGCAGCAGCGCATGGATGTGGCCCTGAGTTCGACCACCAAGGTGTACGGCTCCGAGTCGGCCATCGAGATACTGCGCAAGCTCGCCGCCATTCTCGGCGCCAACGGTTCGTTGCGCAGCGGCTCCTCAGCGGCCTTGTTGCAGGGGGAGCTGGAGTACGAACTGCGCTCCTCGGTCACCCTGACGTTTGGCGGTGGCACCAACGAAATTCAGCGTGAACTGATCGCCCAGTTCGGCCTGGGCATGCCACGTACCCAACGCTGACAGCGCCCGCGCCGCTCAGCCAATACAACAAGAACAGTACCCGCTCCGGACTGAGTCCGGGGCCGGGTCGAGGGTGAATTTCATGAGCACGATTGAGCAATTCAGGCACGAGACCCGTGCCTGGCTGGAGGCCAACTGCCCCTTGTCCATGCGAACCGCCATGGCGGAGGGCGAAGTGGTGTGGGGTGCCAGCCAGCCGCAGTTCCCCAGCGAAGACGCCCGGTTGTGGTTTGAGCGCATGCGTGACAAGCGCTGGTTCTGCCCGGAGTGGCCCGAGGAATACGGCGGTGCGGGCTTGAGCGAAGAGCAACTGGCGGTACTTGAGAGCGAAATGCGCAGGCTCAAGTGTCGGCCGCCCCAGATCAACCTGGGCATCTGGATGCTTGGGCCGGTGCTGCTGGCATTTGGCAGTGAGGAGCAGAAGCGGACGTTATTGCCGCCCATGGCCCGGGGTGAAGTGCGCTGGTGTCAGGGCTTCTCTGAGCCTAACGCGGGTTCCGACCTTGCCAGCCTGAAAATGGCGGCCCGTGATGCTGGCGACCACTTTGTCGTTGATGGCAGCAAGATCTGGACGTCCTACGGCGATAAATCCGATTGGATGTACGCTCTGGTACGAACCAACCCCTCGGTGCCCAAGCATGAAGGTATCAGCCTGATCGTGCTGGATATGCGCAGCCCTGGGGTCAAGGCGGTACCGATTGACCTGATCAGCGGCAAATCGGCGTTCTGCCAGGTGTTCTTCGATGCGGTGAAGGTGCCCAAGCAACAACTGATCGGCCCTTTGGATGGCGGCTGGAACCTGGGCAAGTACCTGCTGCAGCACGAACGCAAGGCCATGTCGAAGTTTGGCGAGATCAGCCTGCCCTCGCATTTCCATTTGCTTTCGCTGCTGCGTGAATACCTGCCGCGCCCTCAAAGCCAAGGTGAACAGGCGCTGCATGCCCGCGCCGTGGCCTGCGCGATGAATGAACACGCCTATGGCCTGACGGTTCAGCGCATGAGCGAAGAAGCCAGGTTCGGTGACGACGTCAGTGGCCTGATGTCGATCATGAAACTGGTGCACACCGAGCAGGAGCGCGACAAGTTCGAAGTCCTGCTCGATGCCATGGGCGGGCATGCCTTCGGCTGGCAAAGCGAGGCCTTCAGTGCCCAGCAACAGGCGATTACCCGGGCCTGGTTGAACAGCTATGCCCTGACGATTTCCGGTGGTGCCTCGGAGATCCAGCTCAATGTCATCGCCAAGCGCGTGCTTGGTCTGCCCGATGCAAAGAAAGGAGTGACGCCATGAACCTGCGCTACAGCGAAGAGCAGCGCTTGCTCGCCGACAGTGCCCGGGATTTTCTCGCGGCGCGCAGCCCGGTTGCGGCCCAGCGTCGGCTGCGCGACGAGGGCTCGGTGCTCGGTTTTGATCCGCAGCTGTGGCAAGCCGCCGTGGAACTGGGCTGGAGTGCAATTCCATTTCCGGAAAATTACGGTGGCCTGGACTTTGGCTGCATGGGGCTTGGGCCGGTGTTCGAGTCTATCGGCCACAACCTGGCGGCCACGCCCTTGCTGTCGAGCGTGGTGCTGGGTGGTTCGCTATTGCACCTGACGGGCAACCCGCAACAGCAGGACCGCTGGCTGAATGCCCTGATCAGCGGCGAGAAACGCCTGGCCCTGGCGCTGGATGAACAGTCACGTCATAACCCGTTGGGTACGGCCCTTGAGGCGGTGGTCGAGGGTGACGGTTTCCGTTTGCGGGGTGACAAGTACTGGGTGGTCGACGGGGTTGGCGCCGATGCGTACCTGCTGGCTGCGCGTACCTCGGGGCATGCGGGTGAGGCACAGGGGATCAGCCTGTTCCTGGTACCTGCCGATACCCCTGGGCTGAATTGCAGCGCCTTGCCGTTGATCGACTCGCGTAACTGTGCGCGGCTACGGCTGGACGGTGTGCAACTGGGCAGTGACGCACTGTTGGGCACGCTCGGTGATGGCTGGGCCGCGTTGGACACCGCGCTGGACCGCGGCCGTGCGTGCCTGGCCGCAGAACTGTTGGGCATGGCCGAGCAACTGTTCCAGACCACCCTCGACTACCTCAAGACCCGCGTGCAATTCGACACGCCGATTGGCTCGTTCCAGGCCCTGCAACATCGTGCCGCCCAGTTGTACGTCGATCTGGCCCTGGCCCGCAGCGCAGTCATGGCCGGGCTGGCGGCCCTGGACGACGCCAGCCTGAGTGTCGCCGAACGTGGCCGACTGGTCAGCCTGGCGAAGTGGAAGGCCGGTGATACGGCAATCAAGGTCAGCAATGAAGCCGTACAGATGCACGGTGGCATCGGGGTCACCGATGAACTGGATGTCGGTCTTTACCTCAAGCGTGTGCGCGTCGCCCAGGCCTGTTTGGGTGACCGGGATTTTCATTGCGAACGCTATTCGGCCCTCGACGAGGCCTGCGCCTGAAGGCGCGACGTCTCGGTTGCCCTGGAGAACGACACATGAGCATTGAACGATGGCAATCCGCCTGGCAGCAATTGATTGCACCGGGCTCGCCTTTTGAAGTGGTAAGCCCGGCGGAGGGTGGTGCACGTTTTTTTCGGCATACCGCACACAACCTGGTGGAAGCAATTGATGCCGGTCGTGTGCACGGTGAGCGCGAGTTCCTGGTGTGGCAAGCACAGCGGCTGACCTTTGCCGAGTACTTCGATCAGGTTGACCGGCTGGCAGGGCAGATGGTCGCCTGCTTTGACCTGCGTCCTGGCGAGCGGGTTGCCATTGCCATGCGCAATCAGCCGGCCTGGCTGGTGGCATTCGCCGCGATCCAGCGTTGTGGCGCGGTGTGTGTACCGCTCAATAGCTGGGGCCTGCGTGACGAGTTGCTGCATGGCTTGCACGACAGCGGTGCCCGCGTGCTGCTGTGCGATGAACCGCGGCTGAGCGTGCTGCAAGACGACCTGGCCGGCGACCAGTTGCCAACGATCGTTGTGGGAACGGAACGTCAGGTACAACTGCCCGAGTACTGTCTTCGCTATGAAGACCTGTTGGCCGACGCGCGCTTGCCTGTTCCAGTGGTGAATATTGACCCTGATGCACCGGCACTGATCCTCTACACCTCCGGCACTACCAGCCGGGCCAAGGGCGTGGTGTCCAGCCACCGAGCGATCTGTCAGGCCCTGACCGCACTGGAGTTCCAGAGCGCATTCTGCGCGCTGAGCTCACCTGAGCTCATCAGTGGGGTGATCCAGAGCGGCTACCCACCCACCACCCTGATGGCGGTTCCACTGTTCCATGTCAGCGGGTTGCATGCGCAGTTCCTTTCGGCAATGCGCAGTGGCCGGCGTTTGCTGCTGATGTACAAGTGGGACGTCGAACGCGCCCTCGATCTGATCTGTGAGGAGCACTGTACCCAGTTCAGTGGCGCACCGGTCATGATGCAGCAACTGCTCGCATCGCCACGCTTTGGCTCCGAGCAGACCGCCAGCCTGTTCGGGCTGGGCCTTGGGGGTGGTGCGTCCTCCAGTGGTTTACTGGCCGAGATGATCGCACGCAAGCCCGAGGCCATTTGTGGCAGCGGTTACGGCCTGACGGAAAGCAACGGCATCGGCGCGGCCATTGGGGGCGATCAGTTCGTCTACAAACCGGCAACGGCCGGTTGGCCATTGCCGATTGTCGATGTGCGCATTGGCGACGACCCGCGGCAGCCGTTGCCCAACGGTTCCAGTGGTTTGATCTGGCTGCGTTCGCCAACCCTGATGAGCGGCTATTGGAACCTGCCGCAGGCCAGCACCGAGGCCTTGCGCGACGGGTGGCTCGACACGGGGGATATCGGCTACCTGGACGAGGAGGGATTTCTTTGCATTACCGGGCGGCTCAAGGACCTGATCAACCGCGGTGGCGAGAAAATCTCGGCGGCCGAAATTGAAGCCTGTGTCAGTGAAATGCCCGGTGTTGACGAGGCGGCGGCATTTGCCATCCCCGATCCGGTACTGGGTGAAGCCGTGGCGTTGGTCATTCACGGCAATACCGGGCAGATGCCCGACCAAGAGCACGTCTGTGCATTCATTGCCCAGCGGCTGGCGGGCTACAAGGTCCCGGCGCGGGTGTACTCGCAGGCTGAGCCACTGCCACGCAACGCCACCGGCAAAGTGCTCAAGAGCGCGCTGAAAGAAAGGTGGAAGCACCTTGATTTTTAGTCTTTCCGGACGATGTTGGCGCCGTCAGAACACGAACAATAGGCCCATACCCGCAAGCCTTATCAGCGAAGGAGGCAATACATGAAAATAACAAGAACAGGTGTCATGCTCGCAGCCGCATTAACCGCCAATGCCGGGATTATCGGTAGCGCATACGCCGAGGTGTCGCCTCAGGAAGCCGCCAAGCTGGGCAAGGAACTGACCTGCGTCGGTGCCGAGCAGGCCGGTAATGCTGCAGGAACCATTCCCCCGTACACCGGCAAATACCTGGGTGAGGTCCCCGGCTGGAATCACGTGAAGTTCTCGGGTGACCAACCTGTGGACCCTTACGCGTCGGAGAAGCCGATCCTGGTGATCACCGCACAGAACATGAGCCAGTACGAGGCGCACCTGACCGAAGGTCAGAAAGCCCTGCTGAAGAAGTACCCGACCACCTACAAGATGAACGTCTACCCTGGGCATCGGGATTTCCGTTACCCCGATTATGTGTGCCGGCGGGCGATGCAGAACGCACTGACTGCCAAGCTGGTCAATGACGGCCTGGGCATTGAAGGGCTCGGTCAGGTGCCGTTCCCGATTCCGAAAAACGGCATGGAAGTGCTTTGGAACCATCAGTTGCCGGCGCGCGCCTACACCGAGGAAAAGATCAGCGACCTGGCGTCCGTGTTGCCCAACGGCAGTATCGGTTGGGGCCGTGCCCATGCGCGCAACCTGTCGCAGGCCAACTCGCCAACGGTCGAACCCAAGACCGAAGACAAGGTCCAGGCGATGAGTTACAACACCACGCTGAAACCGGCCCGTGACAACGGCGTGATCAGCATTGCCCATGAACCCTACAACTTCGCCACCGAATCCCGCCAGGCCTGGGCCTATAGCCCGTCGACCCGACGCGTCCGGCAAATGCCGGGCTACGGTTATGACCAACCGATGATCGGTACCAACGGGACCATGACGGTCGATGAGGACCGGTTGTTCAACGGCGCGCCGGAACGCTACACCTGGAAACTGATTGGCAAGCGTGAAATTTACAGCCCGGCCAACGCGTTCAAACCGAATGCGGGGAACATCAAGTACGCTGACATGCTCACGCCCAACCACCCCAATCCTGAGTTCATGCGTTATGAGCTGCGGCGTGTCTGGGTAGTGGAGGCTGACCTGAAGGAAGGCTATCGCCACGTCTATGGCAAGCGGGTGCTGTTCATTGACGAAGACACCTGGAACGCGGTCATGGCCGATAACTACGATGCCCGTGGGCAGCTGTGGAAGCATGCAATGATCAACTACTACTACCATCCGGACATGAGCGGCTGGCAGGCAGGTTCACAGTTTTTCATGGACTTGAACTCGGGCCAGTACACCGGCTACGGGATGACCAACGAGGCGAAGAAAGGGCCGATCCTCAACGAGAGCAAGTTCACGCCGGACATGTACACGTCCGACGCGGCGCGGGCTATCGGTCGCTGATCGTTACGCTGTAGTGGCTGCACCTTGAAGCCCTGCCGGTCTCCGGCAGGGCTTTTTTCTATCGCAGCAGATGCCAGTGTTACGCCATTGGCGTACACAACTC
>NZ_MBPN01000063.1 GCF_001695625.1 Pseudomonas defluvii | reverse complement strand
GGCGCTGCAGGGTGTCCCTTCAGTAGGCTGAGTGGAGCCGTCGCGTAGTGGGGTGCGAGGCATGAATGCCTCGCAAGCGCTGATGGGCCATGGATGGCCCGTCGGCGCGTCCACACGGGAGCGATGGCGTAAGGAAGGAACCCGAAGCGCAGCGTAGGGCCGGATGTCGGGACAGGGCGTTTTGCCCACTTTTGTGCCCTTCAAAAGTGGGTCGCCGTAAAAGGCGAAACCAGCCACCGGTGCCACTGCAGGGAATGGATATGTTCACGAAGCGAGTGCCAATAGCCACAAACATGCGTCGCCCCCTGAGGTACTCGCCGGCGTATTGCCCTACCCCTCGAGTTTGTGCACTCTATATGCCCACAGTGAGGACGACCTCACGACGCATCGCGTGATCAATCCGGGGACGGCCCCATCACCTGATGGAGACACTGCATGTCCTGGATCATTCTGTTTTGTGCCGGCCTGTTCGAAGTCGGCTGGGCTGTCGGCCTGAAGTACACCGACGGTTTTACCCGCCCATTGCCAACCCTGCTGACCATTGCAGCCATGCTGGTCAGCCTGGGTTTGCTTGGCCTGGCGATGAAGGAACTGCCGCTCGGCACAGCCTATGCCATCTGGACCGGCGTCGGCGCAGTGGGCACGGTGATCGCCGGGGTTATCCTGTTCGGCGAATCCATGGCCCTGATGCGCCTGGCCAGCGTCGCCCTGATCGTCACCGGCCTGGTCGGGCTGAAGGTCAGCGCCAGCTGACCTGCCCTACTCGGGTCAACGCACCGAGCCACGCAACGCGCTGACCCGCTCGCGCAACACCGCCGGCTCTGCCGCCTCAACCGGGACGGCGGTCCCGGCCACCAGGGTCACCCGCGACCACAAGCGACGGAAGAAGCCCTTGGCCGGATCCCGGCTGAAGAAACTCCCCCACAAGCCCTGCAAGGCCATCGGGATCACCGGCACGGGTGTCTGCTCGATGATCAGGCGTACACCGCCTTTGAACTCATCGATTTCACCGTCCGAAGTCAGTTTGCCTTCCGGAAAGATGCACACCAACTCACCCTGCCGCAGGCACTCGGCTATTTTCTCGAAAGCCCGTTCATAAATGTGCGGGTCTTCCTTGCGCCCGGCAATCGGGATGGCCCCAGCGGTGCGGAAGATGAAGTTGAGCACCGGCAGGCGGTAGATCTTGTAATACATAACGAAGCGGATCGGCCGCCGCACCGCACCACCGATCAACAATGCATCGACGAAGGACACGTGGTTGCACACCAGCAGGGCTGCACCATCATCGGGAATCAACTCAAGGTCGCGGTGTTCGACACGGTACATGGAGTGGCTGAGCAGCCAGATCATGAAACGCATGGTGAATTCGGGGACGATCTTGAAGATGTAGGTGTTGACCGCGATGTTCAGCAGCGAGACCACCAGGAACAGCTGTGGAATGCTCAGCTTGGCCACACTCAACAGCACAATGGTGACGATGGCCGAGACCACCATGAACAGTGCGTTGAGGATGTTGTTCGCAGCAATGACCCGGGCCCGCTCATTCTCGGCAGTACGCGACTGGATCAAGGCATACAGCGGCACGATGTAGAAGCCGCCGAACACGCCCAGCCCGAGGATCGACAGCATGATCCACCAGGCCTGACTCATACCCAGCAGGGTCAGCCAGTCGTGCGGCTGCGCCCCGGCCACGACATCGCCCGAATGCCACCACCAGAGCAGGCCAAACAGGGTCAGGCCAAAGGAGCCGAACGGCACCAGGCCGATCTCGACCTTACGTCCGCTAAGGCGCTCACACAACAGCGAACCGAGCGCGATACCCACAGAAAACAGGGTCAATACCAAGGTGACCACGGTTTCGTCACCGTGCAGCCAGTCTTTGGCGTAGGCAGGAATCTGGGTGAGGTAGATCGCCCCGACAAACCAGAACCAGGAGTTGCCGACGATCGAACGCGACACCGCCGGGGTCTGATTCAAGCCCAGGCGCAGGGTCGCCCAGGACTGGGTGAAGATGTTCCAGTCCAGTTTCATCTGCGGCGCCGCAGCAGCGGCACGCGGAATCCATTGGCTGGACAGGTAACCGAGCGCAGCCACCGATACCACGGCGGTCGCAACCACAGGGGCATAGTGACCACTGGACATCATCACTCCCGCGCCAATGGTGCCCGCCAGAATGGCGAGAAAGGTGCCCATCTCAACCAGGCCGTTACCCCCCACCAACTCTTCCTCATGCAGCGCCTGCGGCAAGATCGAGTACTTGACCGGGCCGAACAACGCAGAATGGGTGCCCATGGCAAACAACGCCAACAGCATCAGCGCCAGGTGATTGGTGAGAAAACCAATGGCACCGACCGCCATGATGCCGATCTCGGCCAGCTTGATCACACGGATCAATGCGTCCTTGGCGAACTTTTCGCCAAACTGCCCGGCCAGTGCAGAGAACAGAAAGAACGGCAGGATAAACAGCAGCGCACACAGGTTGACCCAGATCGACCGGTCACCCTCGATGCTGAGCTTGTAGAGAATGGCGAGAATCAACGACTGCTTGAAGATGTTGTCATTGAAGGCACCCAGCGACTGGGTAATGAAAAACGGCAGAAATCGCCGCTTGCCGAGCAATGTGAATTGCGAGGGGTGACTCATCGTCCGTGTACCTGCGTGGGGCTTTGTTATTGGAGGTCAGCTGTGCCGTAAAAGCCACAGTTGTAGCATAAACGCCCTTGCAGGAGCCGGTCTTGCCGGCAAACCAAGCCACCTGCAAGACCAGCACCTACAGAGCACTCAGGCACGAAGATCCGCAATACACGGCGACACGAACAGCTCACCACGCCAGGCGCCACGCAGCGTCCGGCTGGCCACCAGCAGCCAGAGGCCGATCAGCGCCAGCACCAACACACTGCCGATGACCTGAAAGAAGCCCAACTCAAGCCAGGCGGCAAGCTTCAGCGTTGCCAGGGCATACACCCCCAACGGAAAGGTAAAGCCCCACCAACCAAGGTTGAACGGCATGCCGTGGCGCATGTATCGCAGGGTAATCAGCACCGCTGTCAGCAACCACCACAAGCCGCAGCCCCACAGCACGATGCCGGCGATCAGGCCAATACCCCGGGCAATCTCGCCGAGCCCGCCCAGGCCGTTGGCGGCAAACACGGCAGGTGCATCGCTGCCCAGCAACAACATACCCAAGGCGCCGGTACCAATCGGCCCCAAGGCCAGCCAGCTTGAAGCCGCCATGCTGGCATGGGGCAACTTGTGCAGGGCCATGCGTAACAAGAGGATGGTCAGGATGCTGAACGCCACCGGCAGCGAGACCGCCCACAACACATAGCTGACGATCAACACCTGGAACTGCTGATGAGGATCCACCAGATGCGGCGCCAACAGGCCACCGCTGGCCGCCGCCACCTCGGCAGCCACCACCGGCAATAACCAGACGGCGGTCATCTGATCGATGCTGTGCTCCTGACGAGTGAACATCAGGTACGGAATGGCCACGCCGCAGAGCACGGCCAGTGCCACGTCGAGCCACCACAGCGCCTCGACCCACGGCAAGATTCCCTGCCCCCAGCGTTCAAGGCCAAACAGCAAGGCACCATTGAGAATCGTTGCCAGGCCCATCGGTATCGTCCCAAAGAACATGGAAACCGTAGAGTGGGCAAAGATCCTGCGTGCCTCATGAAAGTACAACACCCAACGCGCCGCATAGACGCCGCTGAATAGAATGAACAAAGCGATCGTCAGCAGCCACAAGGCCTCAGCCACGCCACTCAGCGCCGGCATCGCCTGCTTGAGTGCCAAGGCAAGAACACCGGTCCCCATGGTGACGGCGAACCAGTTGGGTGTGAACTGGCGAATCACTTCGCGTGGATGGGCCAGTTGATGGAACGGACGCAGCGACGCTGCGCTGCTGGTCGGGCATGGCATGGTTTGCACTCCTGTCCTCTGGTGAGGTAGAGCCCATGGTAGAGGCGCCTTTAATATCTATAAAACGGGTAATTTCTCTAACTGTTATCTATTTTGCCGATACAACCTGATAATTCGTGGTGTGCTTCAGATCCCGGCATAGCGATGGCCTTCAATCGGCTGCTGATCACGGTGCAATGGATGACCCGCCGTGATGCCCCTGCGACGCTGCGCCACTGCTACCATGGTCGGCACTGACTAAGCACGAACGGCATGCCAGACTGATAGATCGAGGTATACCGTTAGGTTGGAGGTGTACTCCCCCTTTTCTTCGGAGTTGTCATGTCGCTGTCCAGTGGGCTGATCGCCTTGGTCGCCCTGGCCTATATGGCCATCATGTTCGCCATCGCTTTCTACGGCGACCGCCGCAGCAAGCCGCTGCCCCCGCGCCTGCGTGCCTGGGTGTACAGCCTTTCGCTGGCCGTGTACTGCAGCAGTTGGACATTCTTCGGTTCGGTCGGCCAGGCCGCCGAACAACTCTGGGCATTCCTGCCTATCTACCTCGGCCCGGTGCTGCTGATGCTGTTTGCACCCTGGGTGCTGCAGAAGATGGTGCTGATCAGCAAGCAGGAAAACATCACCTCGATTGCCGACTTCATCGCCGCCCGTTACGGCAAGTCGCAGGCACTGGCCGTGGTGGTCGCACTGATCTGCCTGGTGGGTGTGCTGCCGTACATCGCCTTGCAACTCAAAGGCATCGTATTGGGGGTCAACCTGCTGATAGGCGCAGGCGCCGACGCCACTGGCAGCCGAGTGCAGGACACCGCTCTGGTGGTCTCGCTGGTGCTGGCACTGTTCACCATCGTCTTCGGTACTCGCAGCCTGGATGTCACCGAACACCACCGTGGCATGGTGCTGGCCATTGCCTTTGAGTCGCTGGTCAAACTGCTGGCGTTTCTCGCCGTCGGAGCCTTCGTCACCTTCAACCTGTATGACGGCTTCGACGACCTGTTCAGCCAGGCACGATTGGCACCCCGCCTGGAAACCTACTGGCAGGAAACCATCAATTGGCCGTCGATGGTGGTCCAGACCGGTGTGGCAATGATGGCGATCATCTGCCTGCCGCGGCAGTTCCATGTCACCGTGGTGGAAAACATCGACCCTCAGGACCTGCGCCTGGCGCGCTGGGTGTTCCCGGCCTACCTGATCCTCGCCGCACTGTTCGTAGTCCCGATAGCCCTGGCCGGGCAGATGATGCTGCCCGACTCGGTCATCCCCGACTCGTTCGTAATCAGCCTGCCGCTGGCCGAAGCCCACCCGGCCCTGGCGTTGCTGGCATTTATCGGTGGCGCATCGGCGGCTACCGGCATGGTGATCGTCGCCAGCGTGGCGCTGTCGACCATGGTCTCCAACGACATGCTGCTGCCGTGGCTGCTACGGCGTAACAACGCCGAGCGCCCCTTTGAAGTATTCCGCCACTGGATGCTCTCGGTTCGCCGGGTATCGATCGTTGCGATCCTGCTGCTGGCCTATGTCAGTTACCGCCTGCTCGGTTCCACGGCCAGCCTTGCAACCATCGGCCAGATTGCTTTTGCCGCCATCACCCAACTGACGCCAGCCATGTTTGGTGCGCTGTACTGGAAACAGGCCAACCGCCGTGGCGTTTTTGCCGGCCTTGCAGCCGGTATTTTCATCTGGTTCTACACCCTGGTTCTGCCCATCGCCGCTCACAGCCTCGGCTGGTCGCTCAACCTGCTCCCAGGCTTGGCGTGGCTGCACAGCAACCCACTGAACCTGCCGATAACCCCGCTGACGCAGGGTGTGGTGTTGTCGCTGGCCGGTAACTTCACCCTGTTCGCCTGGGTGTCGATCCTCTCCCGCACACGGGTATCGGAGCACTGGCAGGCAGGCCGCTTCATCGGCCAGGAAACCAACGCCCGCCCGAGCAACCGCTCGCTGCTGGCAGTACAGATCAACGACCTGCTGAACCTGGCAGCCCGGTTTGTCGGCGAAGAGCGTGCGCGCCAAAGTTTCATCCGCTTCGCCTACCGCCAGGGCAAGGGCTTCAACCCTAATCAGAACGCCGACGGTGACTGGATCGAGCATACCGAACGACTGCTCGCAGGCGTGCTCGGAACCTCTTCGACCCGGGCTGTGGTCAAGGCGGCCATCGAAGGCCGCGACATGCAACTCGAAGATGTCGTGCGTATCGCCGACGAGGCTTCCGAGGTGCTGCAGTTCAACCGGGCACTCTTGCAGGGCGCCATCGAAAACATCAGCCAGGGCATCAGTGTGGTCGACCAGTCACTGCGCCTGGTGGCCTGGAACCGCCGTTATCTGGAACTGTTCAATTACCCGGACGGCTTGATCAGTGTCGGCCGACCAATTGCCGACATCATTCGCTACAACGCCGAACGCGGCCTGTGCGGCCCCGGCGAGGCTCAGGTCCATGTTGCCCGACGCCTGCACTGGATGCGCCAGGGCCGCGCCCACACGTCCGAGCGCTTGTTCCCCAATGGCCGTGTCATCGAACTGATCGGCAACCCGATGCCGGGTGGCGGGTTCGTCATGAGTTTTACCGACATCACGCCGTTCCGCGAAGCCGAACAAGCCCTGAAGGATGCCAACGAGGGCCTCGAGCAGCGGGTTGCTGCGCGAACCCACGAACTGTCGCAACTGAACCTGGCCCTGACCGAAGCGAAAAGCCACGCCGAAGCGGCCAACCAGTCCAAGACCCGTTTCCTCGCGGCGGTCAGCCACGACCTGATGCAGCCACTGAACGCCGCCCGGCTGTTCTCCGCCGCGCTCTCCCACCAAGGCGACGGGCTGTCCACCGAGGCACTGCAACTGGTTCAGCATCTGGACAGTTCGCTGCGCTCCGCCGAAGAATTGATCAGCGACTTGCTGGACATCTCCCGCCTGGAAAACGGCAAGATCACCCCCGACGCCAAGCCGTTCGCCCTGAACGAGTTGTTCGATACCCTGGGCGCCGAGTTCAAGGTGCTGGCCCGGGAACAGGGCCTGGACTTCCGCGTGCGCAGTAGTCGTTTACGGGTGCAAAGCGACATGAAACTGCTGCGGCGGATCCTGCAGAATTTCCTGACCAACGCCTTCCGCTACGGCAAGAGCCCGATCCTGCTTGGCGTAAGGCGTAGCCAGGACAACCTGTGGCTGGAAGTCTGGGACCGCGGCCCGGGCATCGCCAACGACAAGCTGCAGGTGATTTTCGAGGAATTCAAACGCCTGGACAGCCACCAGACCCGCGCAGAAAAAGGCCTCGGCCTGGGCTTGGCGATCGCTGACGGTCTCTGCCGCGTATTGGGCCATCCGCTGCAAGTGCACTCATGGCCCGGCAAAGGCAGCGTATTTCGGGTCTGCGTACCACTGGCCACGACGCCAGTCACACCACCCGCGCCTGTTGCCGAACAAGCCGGACAACCCCTGGCTGGGATGCAGGTGCTGTGTGTCGACAACGAGGACAGCATCCTCATCGGCATGAACAGCCTGCTCAGCCGCTGGGGTTGCCAGGTCTGGACTGCGCGCAACCGCGACGAATGCGAGGCACTGCTGGCCAAAGGGCTGCGCCCGCACTTGGCACTGGTGGACTACCACCTGGATGATGGCGAAACCGGTACCGAACTGATGGCCTGGTTACGTACACGCCTCGGCGAGCCAGTACCGGGCGTGGTGATCAGTGCCGACGGTCGGAGCGAAATGGTTGCCCAAGTGCATGCCGCCGGCCTCGACTACCTGGCCAAGCCGGTCAAGCCGGCAGCGTTGCGCGCCTTGCTCAATCGGCATCTGAGCCTGGTCCAGTAAGCACCTCGGCAGCCAGACCATCGTTGTCGCTCAGTGCCCGTTCAAGCAGGTCGGCGGGCAGGCTCTTGCTGGCCCGGGCACCGAGCAGCTTGAGCTGCTCGCTGCGACTGATCAGGTTGCCGCGCCCCTCGCACAGCTTGTTGCGCGCCGCCGCATACGCCTTGTCGACCTGCTGCAGACGACTACCGAGCTCGTCCAGGTCCTGGATGAACAGCACAAACTTGTCGTAGAGCCAGCCTGCACGCTCGGCAATTTCTCGCGCGTTCTGGCTTTGCCGCTCCTGCTTCCAGAGGCTGTCGATTACGCGCAGGGTCGCCAGCAAGGTGGTCGGGCTGACGATCACGATCTGCCGATCAAAGGCTTCCTGGAACAAATTGGGTTCAGCCTGCAGCGCCGCCGAAAACGCCGCTTCAATGGGGACGAACAGCAGCACAAAGTCGAGACTGTGCAACCCCTCAAGGCGGTTGTAGTCCTTACCGGATAACCCTTTGACGTGGTTGCGCAAGGACAGCACATGCTGCTTGAGCGCTGCTTGAGCGATCTCGTTGTCAGCCGCAGCCACATATTGCTGGTAGGCCGTGAGGCTGACCTTGGAGTCGACGACCACCTGCTTGTCGCCCGGCAACATGATCAACACGTCGGGCTGGAAACGCTCGCCGTCAGCACTCTTGAGGCTGACCTGGGTCTGGTACTCACGCCCTTTTTCCAACCCTGCGTGCTCAAGTACCCGTTCAAGAATCAACTCGCCCCAGTTACCCTGGGTTTTCTGCCCCTTGAGCGCCTGCGTCAGGTTGGTAGCTTCGTCACTCAGGCGCAGGTTCAACTGCTGCAAACGCTCCAGCTCTTTTGCCAGGGAAAAGCGCTCGCGGGCCTCCTGTTGGTAGCTGTCTTCAACACGCTTCTCAAAGGCCTGGATTCGCTCCTTGAGCGGGTCGAGCAGTTGCCCCAGGTGCTGCTGGCTGGTCTGTGCGAAACGCTGCTCACGCTCGTCGAAGATCTTCGTGGCCATCTCGGCAAACTGGGCACGCAGCTCATCACGCGAGCCCTGCAAGTCCTGCAGGCGCTGCTGATGGCTGTCCTGCTGCTCACGCAGCTCGGCAGCCAGCGCGGCACAGTGGGCATCCAACCGGCGTAGCTCAGCCTCCTTGGCGGCGCGCTCAAGTTGCCAGGCATGAGCGGCATCGCTGGCGTTGTCACGTTCGATCTGCAGCAGTTCGAGCTCGCGTGCCTGTGCGGCCAGAGTCGCCTGCTTGGCGGCATTGGCCTGCCCCAGGTCACTGACCTCATCACGGCAGGCATCCAACTGCGCAACCAAGCCCTCTTGAGCCAGCTGAGCATTGCCCAGCCGCTCCTCAAGCAGCGCACTTTCAGCCTGACGAGCAGCCAAACGACGCTGCAACTGCAGGACCAGGCCCAAACAGGGCAACGCAGCCGCCAATACGCCCAGCAAAATACTGGTCAGATCCACCGCCATAGCCATCTCCCAAGGAAAAACTGCCCCAGCTTAACAGCCCCGGACAGCGCGCTGTATCTAGCGCTCGAGCAATTGCTTGAGCAGGCGTGCGGCCTCCTGCGAGCCCTGGCCTGCGGCCTGCTCCAGCCAGTGACGGGCCTGCTCAGGCGCGTTGAACTGAGGCTGGGCGCAGAGTCGGCCATATTCCAACTGAGCACGGCGATCACCAGCACGGGCGGCCTGGCGCAAAAGTTCATGACCGATTCGTCGGTCGCGGGCATTACCACAATCGCGGCAGAGCATTTGCCCCAAGCGACTTTGAGCAACCACTACGCCCTGGCGAGCGGGCTGTTTGAGCAGACGACCCGCAATGTGCTTGATGTTGCGGTTATCACCCAGACGCGGGCTGTCGAGCAACCACAGGGCAACCTTCAGCGACAGGCGTCGTGGTTCGGGAAGCGGCATTTGAACAAGGCTGGACGCGGGGACTTTACTGCGAAACTTCATAAAAACGATGGAGGCAACTCGAGAGGCGCGCCACTCTACTCCTTTTATTCAGCAATGGCTCAACCGGACTCGACAGTTTTTTTTCGTCCGTTCGGCACATTTTTTCTTGACGCTTTCACAGAGACATTTCACACAAACCACCACCACCCCGGATTGTCAGACAGCAAGCAAAAAGCTGGAACGCCCGTCCTAGAGCAAGCGCTCGGGACAATCCACAGAAGCTGTGGATAACTCGGTGGACAACCCCCCTTCACACCCCGCAAAGCCCCATAGAATGTGGGCTTCAGTCAAACTGTCGATTTTTTCACCAGCTAAAAAAAGTGTTTTTTTTCATTGACTTGTCCCTGAGAGCGAGTCATTGGCCGGCCACCGAACACCTGTTGCATCGCTGCGACAGTGCGTGCTCCATGTGTGTACAACCGCCCTAAAGAAAGGCGACCCCCTGCACGGATTTGGCACAACGCCTGGCACAGAGGCTTCACAGGAGGCCCAAAAGCAGAGATACTGGCCGGCTCGCCAGAAACAAACCAATAGCGCTTGCCAAACCGAAGCCGGCACGGTAGTCTTGCCACCGTTAGTACCAAGCTGAAATTCAATTCTGGCCAAAGCGGTCCTTGCAGGCGATGCTCATCTCAAACGATAGCGCGCTGCTGAAACCAGGACCGGCCACCTGATGGTTCGCACACAAGTCTCTTTGTTCGCATGAACCAACCTGCAGATTGAGCAGTATTTCTCTCACCCAGCGTCCAAGAACCTTGACTCTGGCGTGTTGCCTGCCCTCTGAGTACCTACCAGTCAGCCCAAGCGCCACATGATAATGCGCTCCAAACTGGCTGCCCTGTTCCAGTCAGGTTCTTCGCACCGGCCTAAAGCCAGGCGTTACTGGAACGTTTAAAGCGTACACGGCTCCGTTGCCGTGTCTTTTGCAGGAACTTCCAATAATGATGAAACATAGCACCCATACTCAGGCTGCGATTCGCACCCTAAGCCAGGCATTTGCCCCTCTGAACTGTTTGATCCTTGCTTCACGCAAGGGCAGCTTCAGCTTCACCCTGGTCAATGAACACGGTATCGCTCAACACACCGAGCGACTGTACCCGGACCAGTACACCGGCGCCCAACCGCTGCAAGCGGTCATCGACCGCGCACGCCAGTCGCTGGTTGCGTAACCCGACGTTACGCAATACCCCAAGCCCCGCCCTTGCAGCGGGGCTTTTTTTGCTCGCCGCGCATACACTAACGATCACCCGCTAAGCACCCAAGTGCATATGCGCTATAACCACGCACCAGAAACGATTTAATAACAGCCCTTTACACCACGAATATGACACTACACTTCAACTCAAGCGGTACAGACCGCTTCCGGCGGGCCTGACCGATTCTCCAGCTGCCAAGCACCAGCGCCCCGCCGGCCACTTTCAAGTGCGAGGGCATTATGGGTATCGCCGCGAGCGAGTTAAGCCAGCACGTGATCCGCCCCACGCTGCTCTATCTGAATCGCCATTGCGCCAGCGCAGAGGCACTGTTACTGGGCATAGCGGCCAGCCAATCCAGGCTTGGCGACGCCCTTCACGATCGTCGCGGCCACGGCCTGTATCGAATTTCCGAGCCGCGCCACCAATCGCTCTGGGACCGCTTCCTCGCCCGCGACCCCGAACTGGCCAGCCTGATCCGCGGCCTTGCCAGCCAGCATGCATTCCTCGCCGGACCTCACCTGGAACTGACAGTCAACTTACGCTATGCCACCGCTATCGCCTGGATGTTGATCGAAGAACAACGCCCACAATTGCCAGACGCCGATGACCTGCTGGGCCTGGCACGTATCTGGCGCCAGATCTTCCAGCCCCAGGGCCGCCTGCGCGACTTCACCCAGGCATGGCACCTGTGCATCGACCCGGTACACCTTCAAGCCTGCTGAGAACCCCTTGCCATCGAAACGCAAAAAAAAGGAATTTTGGTCAGATTGTCCTACAAAAGCGCGCTATCTCCCGGGATATGCCCTATAGCGCGACGGACAAAATGTTGGTAGTTTGCGAGCCGGTGATCCCAAGGAGTTCTAATAATGAAAAAAGCAATACTCAAAACGTCGCTAGGTCTCGCTGTCACGCTCGCGTCCACTCAACTGTTCGCCAGCGGCTTTGCTCTTAACGAACAAAGCATCAGCAGCATGGGAACCGGCTTTGCGGGTCGCTCTTCTTCTGCCGATGATGCCAGCACCGTATTCGGTAACCCTGCCGGCATGTCGCGCCTCAAGCGCGAACAAGTGACCGTTGGCGGCGCCGCTGTCATCGCCAAGTCCGATATCGACGGCCGTAGCAACCTAGGCGGCACCAGCGACGGCGATATGGTGCCGGTGGTTGGCGTACCCATGGGGTACTACGTCAAGCCAATCGACGAGCACTGGAGTGTCGGCTTCGGCGTCTACGTACCGTTCGGCCTGGTGACTGACTACGAAAGCACCGCTGCCAGCCGCTACTACGGCAAGAAAAGCTACGTGGAAGTCATCACCTTCCAGCCAACCGTCAGCTATGCGTTCAACGACAAGGTTTCTATCGGTTTCGGCCCGACGATCAACAAGATCAAAGGCGAGCTGAGCTCCAACACGGTCAACCCGTTCACGCCGGGCAGCAACGATGGTGAAGTCAAGGTCAAGGGCGACGACACCGCCGTCGGCTACAACATCGGTGTCCTGGTTCAGGCTACCGACAACACGCGCCTCGGCCTGACCTACCACTCGATGGTCGATTACAAGCTTGAAGGCGACACCAAGATCAACAATGCCTTGATTGGCCCTTTCAGTGGCAACAAATACGACGCCGAACTGAAGATCAAGACACCAGAATCACTCGACTTCTCGCTCACCCATGAGCTGAACGATCAGTGGACCCTCTACGCCGGTAGCACCTGGACTCGCTGGAGCCGCCTTGAATCAATCATCATTAACAGCGATGTTCCTGCGCCGCTGACCGCTCGCTTCGGAACCATCACCGAAGAGCAGAACTGGCACGACACCTGGGCATACGCCATTGGTGCTGCGTACAAGCTGAACAAGGAGTGGACACTGCGAACCGGCTTTACCGTCGACCAGTCGCCAACCAACAACACCGACCGCTCGCCGCGCATCCCGACCGGCGACCGCAAAGTGTTCAGCCTGGGCGCTGGCTGGAGCCCGAACGACGACATGACCATTGACGTGGCTTACTCCTACCTGTGGGAGGAGGACGTCAATATCAACTTGAATAACCCAACCAAAGGCACCTACAACGCCAAGTACGAGAACAGCGCACACGGCGTGGGTGCATCGCTCACCTACCGCTTCTGATCTCATGCACGCGGTGAGCTTCTGCCGCCCGCGCAACACAAACGCCCCGACGAGTTCGGGGCGTTTGTGTTTCTAGGCCTGCCCTGCCGGCACCCGGTAGTCTTCCATCGGCTCGGTATGCCCATAGACCCTCAGGGCTGTGAAGCGATGGCCTTGTCGATGGCCGCCTTGAATTGCGGGTCATCCGGCTTGGTCAGGCTGGAGAAACTGGCGACGACCTTACCCTGGCGGTCCACAACATATTTATAGAAGTTCCACTTCGGCGCACTGCTCTGGCGTGCCAGCTCCCGGAACAGGTGCGTAGCATCGTCGCCACGTACGGCCTGCGGTTCGGTCATGGTGAACGTGACGCCGTAGTTGGCATAACAGACCTTGGCCGTCTCGACACTGCTGGCAGCTTCCTGCTTGAAGTCATTGGACGGCACCCCGAGCATTTCCAGGCCTTGCTCGTGATAGGCCTGGTAAATCGCCTCAAGGCCTTCAAATTGTGGCGCAAAGCCGCAGTAGCTGGCGGTATTGACCACCACCAGCGGCTTGCCGGCAAACTGTTCACACAGGTTGATCTGCTCCTTGGCGCGCAACTTGGGCAGCTCACCTCGCAACAGTTCAGGGCATTGGCCGGCAACAGCCGATGCCCCGAAAACAAGCGTTAACAACGGAACCCACAACCAGCGTGTACGCATCATGCCTCTCCTGTGAATGCAGTCCGAGGGGTCAGAATACGCCTAGCAAGCGCCCATGCCCAATTGCATCAACGCCAACCCGCCCTGATGCCAGCCCCACCAGGCAAGCCCAAGCACCAACAAGCCGCCTGCCAGCGCAAGCCAGCGCAACACCTGGCTGCTCACGCCGCCCCCACTTGCGCTTGCAGCCGCGCAACCGGACGTTCGCGCACAGGCCAGTTGAGCGCCGCAGCCAATAGGCTGAGCAGGATAGAGATCTGCCAGACCAGGTCATAGTTACCCGTACGGTCATACACCACACCGCCCAGCCAGCCGCCCAGAAACGCACCCAACTGGTGGAACAGGAAGACAATCCCACCCAGCATCGACAGGTTACGCACACCGAACAAGGTGGCGACGGTGCCATTGGTCAAGGGCACCGTGGACAGCCAGAGCAAGCCCATGGCGATACCAAACAAATAGGCACTGACGGCCGATACGGGCACCCAGATGAACAGCACAATCACGACGGCACGCAACAGGTAGAGTGCCGTCAACAGGCGCGGCTTGGACATCCGGCCACCAAGCCAGCCGGCCGTGTAGGTACCGAAAATATTGAACAGGCCAACCAGCGCCAGCACCGTAGTGCCGATGGTGGCAGGCAGGTGCTGGTCAACCAGGTACGCCGGCAAGTGCACCCCGATAAACACCACCTGAAAACCGCAGACAAAGAAGCCCAGCGCCAACAGCCAGAACCCTGAGTGCGAACAGGCCTCGCGCAAGGCTTCGCCCAAGGTCTGCTCATCTGCGTGGCTCGGCAATGGACGGTCGCGCAGCATGCCCACCAGCGGCACGATCAATGCGACCAGCAGTCCCAGTACCAGCAGTGCCGCTGACCAGCCGAGCCAGCCAATCAGGCTCAGCGTTCCTGGCAGCATCGCAAACTGGCCAAACGAGCCAGCAGCACTGGCAATACCCATGGCCACACTGCGCTTCTCTGCGGGTACCGCACGGCCCACGACCCCAAGGATCACTGAGAACGAGGTGCCTGACAGGCCAATGCCAATCAACAGACCAGCGCTGAGTGATAACGACAGGGGCGAATCGGCCATTCCCATCATGAGCAGGCCGACGGCATACAGAACCCCGCCGATAATCACTACCCGAGCGGCGCCCAGGCGGTCAGCCAGGGCGCCGGCAAAGGGCTGCGCCAGGCCCCAGATGAGGTTCTGCAGGGCGATGGCAAAGGCAAACACCTCGCGCCCCCAGCCGAACTCGGCGCTCATTGGCGCCAGAAACAGGCCAAAACCGTGTCGCACACCGAGCGATAACGCCAAAATCAGGGCTGCGCCCAAGAGTATCCAGCCGCTCGTTCGCCATACCGTGGTCATTATTATTGTCTCCTGACTGCCGCAAGGTTACGCGGGTATATACCCGCGTTTAGGGTCATGTTTCACGCCAATTGCTTCAGCAAGCGCACCAGTTCGTCACGCTGCGCTTCGCCCAACGCCGCCAGCATCTTCAACTGCGCCTGCTCCCAGGCAGGCTCAGCAGCCGACAACCGCGCCTTGCCCTGCTCGGTGAGCAGTACCAGGCGATTACGCAAGTCATCACCCTCAGCCAGTGCTACCAGGCCATCGGCCTCCAGCACCCGCAGGTTGCGCCCCAAGGTGCTGCGGTCCAGGCCCATGGCTTCGGCCAGGCTGGAGATGCTCGGACGGTCGAGGCGCTGCAAGTGCCGCAACAAGGAAAATTGGGCAACATTGATGCCGAAGCCTTCAAGGGCTTCGTCGTAACGGCGGCTTACTCCTCGGGCAGCACGACGCAAGTGGGTACAGAGGCATTGGCTGGTCAACATGGTACGTGTATATACCCGCATCGGCTTCAACACAAGCATTAACGCAGAACATCGCGCGATCACAGGCCAACGGCAGGCTGCAATCGCTACAACGCCAAGCCGACCAGTACCGCCAACTCAAGCAGCTCCAGCAAGGCGCCAGCCGTGTCACCCGTGGTGCCACCCAATCGGCGCACCATCAGGCTGCGCAGCCAAAAGAACACAACACATGCCAGCAACAGTGCCTGCACGCCTTGCCAGCCAGCGAGCAGCACACAGGCCACGCCACTGAGCACCAAGACGATGTGCCCGCAGCGCCGCGGCAGGTGCTCGGCCAAAGCCTGACCCAGCCCGCCAGCGCGTACATAAGGCGTACAGAGGAACAACCCAAGCATGGCCGCACGCCCGATCAGAGGCGCCAGCAGCAACGCCATGCTCTGCCCGGCCTGAACCAGCGCCAGCAACGCCGTGAACTTCAACAACAACACCAGAACCAGGGTAACCACGGCAATTGGCCCGCTGCGCGGGTCTTTCATGATCGTCAGGGTTCGTTCACGATCACCAAAGCCACCCAGCCAGGCGTCAGCACTGTCAGCCAACCCGTCCAGGTGCAACGCGCCACTGAGCAACACCCAGAGCGTCAGCAGCAGCGCAGCATGCAGCAGCAACGGGCTTGCGGCCAGCAGGCTGTCAAAGGCCCACAGCAGCACGCCGAACAATAGCCCCACCACGGGGTAGAACAGCAATGAACGCCCCATTTGCTCGGCAGCCGGCATGCCCGGCAGACGCACCGGCAGGCTGCTGAGGAACTGCAAGGCAATCCAGAAGGGCAACATCAGCGGGCCTCTTGCCATTGTCCATCGGCATCCAGCACCAGTCGCACCAGCGCTCCGTGCCCGACCTCGACCTGCAACAACTGCTCACGTGGCAACCCTCTGGCACGCGCCAGCAACAGCCGCATCACCCCGCCGTGGGTGACCAGCAACAGGTGCTCGCCCACATATCGCTGCTGCAAGCGCGCCAAGGCACGCAGCACTCGGGCCTCAAACCCTGCAACCGGCTCGCCACCGGGCGGGGTAAACGCATAGGGATCAGCCCAGAACTGCCCCAGTTCCTGCGCATGGGTTTCCATCAACGCAGCCGCGCTGCGCCCCTCCCACTCACCAAAGTGCAGCTCCTGCAACTCTGGCTCCAGCTCACATGGCACGCCCAGTTGCCCGGACAGAGCCTCGGCAAAGCGTGCACAACGCTGCAGTGGCGAACTGATCAGCCGTTGCCACGGTGCGCGGCTGGCGGTCGCCGCGCGCATCTGTGCCCATCCCTGATCTGTCAGGGCGTCATCAAGGCTGCCACGCAAGCCGCCCCCCTGTTCGGTTTCGCCATGACGCAGCAGGTCAATGATCATGCCGGACGATCCGCAACGGCGGCCTCGGCAAAGGTCGCCATCTGCCCATGCAGCTCACAGGCAAGACGCAGCAGCGGCACCGCCAACGCAGCACCACTGCCCTCTCCCAACCGCAAACCGAGCTCCAGCACCGGTTCGGCATCCAGCTGCGCCAATACCAGGCGATGACCTGGCTCGGCACCACGGTGCCCGAACAGCAGCCAGCAGTGTGCCTGCGGGTTCAGACGAACCGCCAGCAATGCGGCGACTGTGCAGATGAATCCATCGACCAGCACGGCGATACCTTCCTGAGCGCAGGCCAGGTAAGCACCCACCAACGCGGCGATCTCAAAACCGCCGAAGCAAAGCAGAACCTGCAGAGGGTCATCACCGGAAACGGCATGCTGTTTCAGGGCCCGCTCAATCACTTCGGCCTTGTGCCGCACACCTGCCGCATCCAGACCAGTTCCTGGGCCGCTGAGGTCGCTGGCCGCACACCCGAGCAACGCACATGCCAGGGCACTCGCGGCGGTGGTGTTGCCAATGCCCATTTCACCGCCAATAAACAACTGCGCGCCGTTCGCAGCAGCCCGCAAAACGCTTTCACGCCCAGCCTGCAAGGCCTGCAAGCCCTGCTCAAGCGTCATCGCCGGCGCCTTGGCGAAGTTGGCAGTCCCCGCGCCAATACGCACATGTCGCACGCCCGGCAAGTCGTCTTGCAGGGTGGCTGTACCGAGGTCGACCACCTCCAGACGCGCGTCCAGCTGGCGCGCCAGAACGCTGATCGCCGCACCACCGCTGACGAAGTTCTGCAACATTTGGGCAGTGACGGCCTGCGGATACGCAGAGATGCCTTCCGCGACAACGCCATGATCCCCCGCGAAGATCGTGATCCAGACCTGTGCCAAGTCAGGCTTGAGCCGCCCTTGCAGGCTGGCCAACTGCACCGCAAATCCCTCCAGACGGCCCAGCGAGCCCGCCGGTTTGGTCAATTGTTGCTGTCGCTCCAGTGCTTGCTGGTGGATCGCTTCATCCGGTGCCTGGCAGGGGTTCTGCCACCAGTTCTGACTCATAGTGCAGGTCCTTTCAAAACGAGGGGCAAGCCGGCAACAGTCAGCACCACACGCTGACAGCGCTCGGCAATTGCTTGATGCAGCCAGCCGGCTTCATCGACATAACGGCGGGTCAGTTCGCCCATGGGCACAACCCCCAGGCCAGTCTCATTGCTCACCAGAATGATCTCGCCCGGCAGGTTGGGCAGACAGTCAAGCAACGCGTTGCGCTCATCGTTCAAGCGCTGCGTGTCTTCAAGCATGAGCAGGTTGGTCAGCCAGAGGGTCAGGCAGTCCACCAACAGGCAACGCCCGGGCGCTGCGTTGTCGATCAAGGTTCGGGCCAGCGCCAGAGGCTCTTCAATCAGCCCCCATTCAGCAGGCCGACGCTCGCGGTGCAGTTGCACCCGAGCATTCATTTCGCCATCCAGCGGCTCGCTGGTGGCAATGTAGGTCACCGGCAAGGCGCTGTGCTGCGCCCGTTGTTCAGCCAGGCGGCTCTTGCCAGAGCGGGCACCACCGAGGATCAGGTTGAGCATGTCAGTCAAGCCCACACAATTGTCGTAACCGAGAGGTATCCAGATGCCGGTCGACCAGGTCGGCCAGGCGCTCGATGTCCAGTTCACGCAGGGCGTGATAGTCGACCTGTTCAACGTCGTCCAAGCCTGCCCAGCGCAACAGTGCGCTGCAGGAAGCGGGCGACTCGAACAAGCCGTGCAGGTAGGTACAGAGGATCTGCCCGTCGGCACTGATCGCACCATCATGGCGACCATCGCTCAAGTACACGGCGGGCTGCTCCAGTGCCGGGCCACGGCTGACCCCGGCATGGATTTCGTAGCCGCTGATCGCCGCGGCTTCCAGGGACAACTGACCGGCGACATTGCGCAACTGCTTCTCAGCTTCCAGTTCGGTGACAAAGTCCAGCAAGCCCAGGCCCGGGCTGGAACCGGCGGTACCTTCCAGGCCCAGCGGGTCGTCCACCCGCTGACCGAGCATCTGCAAGCCGCCACAGATGCCCAATACTTTCCCGCCGTAGCGCAAATGACGCGCGATAGCCGCTTCCCAGCCACGCTCACGCAATTGCGCCAGGTCGCCGCGCACGCTCTTGGAGCCCGGCAGGATAATCAGGTCGGCAGGCGGAATCGCCTGGCCGGGGCCGATGAACTGCAGGTCAACCTGCGGGTGCAGGCGCAACGGGTCGAAATCGGTGTGGTTACTGATACGCGGCAACACCGGGACAATCACCTTGAGTACCTGCGCGACCTTGTCGCCCTGACGCTGATCGAGACCGTCCTCGGCCTCCAGGTGCAGGTCCATCACATAGGGCAACACACCCAACACCGGCTTGCCGGTGCGCGCTTCCAGCCAATCGAGGCCAGGCTGAAGCAGGGCGATGTCACCACGAAAACGGTTGATCACAAAGCCTTTGACTCGCGCCTGCTCCGTTGGCGACAGCAGTTCCAGGGTGCCGACCAGGTGCGCAAATACCCCACCCCGGTTGATGTCGGCGATCAGGATCACCGGGCAATCCACCGCCTCGGCAAAGCCCATATTGGCAATATCGCCGGCACGCAGGTTGATTTCCGCCGGCGAGCCCGCCCCCTCGACCATCACCACGGGATACGTCTCGCTGAGACGCCGATGCGATGCCAGCACCGCCTGCATGGCAATGGCTTTGTAGTCGTGATACGCCACGGCGTTCATGTTGGTGACCGCACGCCCATGGACGATGACCTGGGCACCGGTATCACTGTTCGGTTTGAGCAGCACCGGGTTCATGTCGGTGTGCGGCGCCAGGCCTGCAGCCTGGGCCTGTACAGCCTGGGCTCGACCAATCTCGCCACCGTCGGCGGTTACCGCGCTGTTGAGCGCCATGTTCTGCGGCTTGAACGGTACGACGCCAACCCCCTGGCGTACCAGCCAGCGGCATAACGCGGTCACCAGGGTGCTCTTGCCAGCATCCGAGGTGGTGCCTTGCACCATCAGGGTCGTCATGGCTGCTCCTTGCAGTAGTCATTCAACGCGAGGCTCAAGCGCTGCCAATCGTCTTCCGTATCGGGCAAACCAAACCGCAAGCTGGCCGGTTGCTCGAACAAGCGCAGCAAAATACCGCGTCGTGCCATGAACTCATGGATGTGGGCCGCCCGCTCAGTCACCAGGTACTGGAACAGGTCACAGCCACCACTGGGCGGCAAGCCGACCGCCTCCAGCAAAAGGGCCAGGCGCCGGCTCGCATCGGCACAACGCTTGATCTGCAATTGATGAGCGGCCCGGTCCTGCAGGCAGGCCTGCCCCAGCACACGGGTTGGCCCACTGACCGCCCACGGCCCGAGCTGCTCAGCCAGCAGTTGCAGCATTTGCCGCTCGGCCACGACAAACCCCAAACGCACCCCGGCAAGCCCGAAGAACTTGCCGAACGAACGCAACACAATCAGGCCGGGGCGATCCGCGTAAGCCGCAATGCTCTGCGCGGGGGTGTTGTCCATGAACGCCTCGTCAACCAGCAACCAGCCACCATGCTGGGCCAGGCGCGCATGCCAGTTCAGCAGTTGCTCTGGTGACACGACGCGTCCGGTCGGGTTGTTGGGGTTGACCACTACCAGTACATCAAGGCTGTCGAGGTAGTGTTCGATCTGCGTCTCGTCCAGCTCACGCACCCGGTGCCCGGCACGCCGCCAGCCCTCGGCATGTTCGGCGTAACACGGCGACAGCACGCCAACCTTGCCAGTACGCCGCAGGCGCGGCAGCGCCTGAATAGCCGCCTGGGAACCCGCGACCGGCAGCAGGCGCTTGACGCCATAGTATTCGGCGGCAGCCTGCTCCAGGCCATCGTCGGTCTCCGGCAGCCGTGCCCAGGCCCGCAACGGAATCGGCGGGACACTGAATGGCCAGGGCGCGATGCCACTGGACAGGTCAAGCCAGCACTCCTGAGCAATACCGTACTGCTGGATCGCCCGCTGCAGGCGCCCTCCGTGTTCAAGCATAGAATTCTGCTCCCAGGCACAACACCAGCAACCACAACCAGACACCACGGCACACCAGTTGCCAGCCACGCTCGATAGCGTCGGCATCGGCTGCGGGGCCCTCGCCCAACTGAGCTCGCTCATGCAGTTCGCCATGGTAGACCGCCGCGCCACCCAACTCGACGCCCAGCGCACCGGCCCCGGATGCCATCACCGGCCCGGCGTTCGGGCTGTCCCATTGCGGCGCCTGGCGACGCCAGCAGCGCAAGGCCAGGCGAGTCTTGCCCAGCACGGCATAGGTCAGGGCCACCAACCGCGCAGGAATATAATTGAGTACATCGTCAATGCGCGCCGCCGCCCAACCGAAGCGCTCAAAACGCTCGTTGCGATAGCCCCACATGGCATCCAGGGTGTTGCTCAGCCGATAGAGCACCACTCCCGGCGCACCGGCGACGACAAACCAGAACAAGGCGGCAAACACGGCATCGCTGCCATTTTCCAACACCGACTCGGTAGCCGCCCGGGCGACGGCCGTCTCGTCCAGCTCACGGGTCTCGCGACTGACCAGAAAACCGACCCGACGCCGTGCCTCGTCAAGGTTGCCTTGGCGCAAGGCATCGGCCACGGGCATGACATGCTCGCCGAGACTGCGCAGCCCCAAGGCACAATAGAGGGCGAGGATCTCCACCCCCCATCCGATGTAGGGCAACCAGGACAACAGCGTAGCCGCCAGGGTCAGTGGTACCACAGCAAGAAACCAGGCCGTGACACCATGGCTGCGCCAGCCACGCCCACCCGCATTGAAACGCTGTTCCAGGCGCGAGGCGAAGCGCCCGAAAGCGACCAGCGGATGGCGACGCTTTGGCTCACCCAGCAGCGCATCCAGCGCCACACCGGCCACGCTCAGCAAAGCCACACTCATCAACGCTCTCCCCAATGGTTTTCATACAGCATGTCATCGAGCGGACGCGCCTTGGTCCAGCCTTCCAGTTCAAGCATTGGCGCCGGGTAGAATGCCGCCACCGGCCCCAGGCAGAGCACGGCCAATGGCTTGGCCCCTTCGGGCATCCCCAGCAAATCCGCCAGTGCCTGTGGCTCGAACAACGATACCCAGCCCATCCCCAGCCCTTCGGCCCGCGCCGCCAACCAGAGGTTCTGGATAGCGCAGGAGAGTGACGCCAGGTCCATTTCCGGCAGCGTACGGCGACCGAAAATATGCCCCTCGCGCTTATCCATCAATGCCGCCACCAACACCTCGGCACAGTCGCTGATGCCTTCGACCTTGAGTTTCATGAAGTCGTCGGCACGCTCGCCAAGCGCTTCGGCCGTGCGCACCCGCTCCTGCTCCACGACCACCTGGATACGCTGACGCAAGCTGCGGTCAGTAATACGGATAAAGCGCCAGGGTTGCATCAAGCCAACGCTGGGGGCCTGGTGCGCAGCCTGAAGCAGGCGCGCCAGAAGCTCAGGTGCCACCTTGCCGCCGATGAAGTGACGCATGTCACGGCGCTCGGCAATCACGCGGTACACCGCTGCCCGTTCGTCCGCGCTGAAATCGTGTTCGCTCATGGTGCCAGTAGCGCCGCCGACGCGTGGGGGTTGGAAGGAAAATAGAAATGCACATAGGAGGCGGTCAGCCGCCCACAGCGATAGACCGCTTCGGCTCCACGCCCACCATTGGGGCTCTGCCCGCGAGCAATCGGGGTCAACTCGGTCTGGGTCAACGAATGGTGGTAGGTGTGCCCGCGCAAGGTGCCTTCCGGCAATGCCACCGCTTGCAACGCCAGCGCCGCCAAGCGCTTTTGCATCACGGCCTCACCGGGCAACAGGCCGAGCAACTCGGCACGCTCACCCGCCACATCGGTGAGGGCATCCAGCAGGTAGAGCATGCCACCGCACTCGGCCAACAGCGGTTTGCCCAATTGATGATGGGTGCGAATGGCCGTCAGCATGGGCCTGTTGGCCGCCAGGGCCTGATGGTGCAGTTCGGGGTAGCCGCCCGGCAAATAGAGGCTGTCGGCCTCCGGTAACTGTTCGTCATGCAGCGGCGAGAAAAAGCTCAGTTGCGCGCCCATGTCGCGGAGCACATCGAGGTTGGCGCCATAGGTAAAGGCAAACGCCTCATCACGGGCCACTGCGATGCGGACACCGGCCAACAAAGGCTCAACCGTGTGCGGTTGGGGGACTGAAAATGCCACGCTTGGTGGCAACGCCGATTCGCAACTTCCCCCCAGCGCCGCGGCGGCCGCATCAAGGCGAAGGTCGAGGTCGTTCAGTTCACTGGCCTGAACCAGCCCCAGGTGACGGCTTGGCAACTCGATGGCGGTTTCCCGTGACAGGCCGCCATACCAGCGCAGCCCCTCGGTGAGGCTACCCTCCAGCAGTTGTGCGTGGCGCAATGAACCGACGCGGTTGGCCAGTACGCCAGCAAATGGCAGGTCTGGCTGATAGCGTGCCAGGCCCAACGCCAGCGCACCGAAGGTTTGCGCCATGGCTGTACCGTCGATCACCGCCAGCACCGGCACACCAAAGTGCCGAGCCAGATCGGCACTGGATGGCGTACCGTCAAACAGGCCCATGACGCCCTCGATGAGAATCACATCGGCTTCAGCCGCTGCTTCCCACAGCAAGCGTCGGCTCTGCTCGGCGCCAATCATCCACAGGTCCAGCTGGTAGACCGGGGCGCCGCTTGCACGCTCAAGGATCATCGGATCGAGAAAGTCCGGGCCACATTTGAACACCCGCACCTTGCGACCCTGGTTGCGGTGCAGCCGCGCCAGCGCCGCAGTGACCGTGGTCTTGCCCTGACCGGACGCCGGCGCCGCAATCAATACTGCCGGGCAATGCCGGGTTTCACTCATAGCTCGACGCCTTTCTGGGCACGAATACCGGCCTGAAATGCATGCTTGATCATGCTCATCTCAGTGACGGTATCGGCCAGTTCGATCAGCTCCGGCTTGGCACCGCGACCGGTAACGATCACATGCTGCATCGGTGGCCGGGCCTGCAGGTCGGTGAGCACCTGATCCAGGTCGAGGTAGCCATGTTTGAGTGCGATGTTCAGTTCATCGAGCACCACCAGGCTGATGGTCGGATCCTGCAGCAACTCGCGCGTCACCACCCAGGCGGCTTCAGCCGCGGCAATGTCACGCTGCCGGTCCTGGGTTTCCCAGGTAAACCCCTCGCCCATCACGTGATAACGCACCTGCTCGGGAAAACGCCGGAAGAACAGTTCTTCTCCGGTGCTATTGCGGCCCTTGATGAACTGCACCACGCCGCACTGCATGCCGTGGCCCATGGCGCGGGCAAGCATGCCGAACGCCGAACTGCTCTTGCCCTTGCCATTGCCGCTCAATACCAGCAGCAAGCCGCACTCGTTCGGGGAATTGGCAATACGCTCGTCGATCACCGCTTTTTTACGCAGCATGCGCGCCAAGTGGCGTTCGTCACGCTCGGTGGATTCAGTCATCGCTAGTCTCCGCAGGCAACTGTCGGCCGGGCACCACAGGCCATCGTCAGCAACGACGACCGGCACGGGCTGGGGTTTGGAAAGGCCACTGGGCGGCGCGACAGATGAATGGACAAAGCACACGAAAAACGCGCAGGGCTGCGGCCAGAGGCCGGCGTACCGCGCATCACCCTCCGTGATGCCGTTGGCTGTAACAGGCCGGTCTCCGGGCTTGTGAGCGGGGTCATGCACACCCTGGCGACGCGCCTTCCCGGGTCGTAGACCCCGTGGCCCTGCGTAACCTTGACTCACCTACCGTTGCGGGGGCAGCGCCGGAATCGCGCTGCAAGCGCCCACCGGCTTCCCTGTTTCACCCTGCCAACCGCCACGGCTGCAGAGCACCTGAAACAAGTCGCGAAGGTTAGAGGGTTGGGCCGGGAGCGTCAATTAAAGCTGTCAGAACACCTGCTGACGCCGTGCCATGCGCGAGGCACGACAGACACGTTCAGCGCTTGCGGCATAAGGTCAGCCCATCCCCCAGCGGCAGCAACGACAAATCCACCCGCAGGTCGTCCTTCAATGCCGCGTTCAGCGCCTGGATTGCACGGGTGTCTTCACTGCCCGGTACGACCTGAAGCACGCGCCCACTCCACAGGGTGTTGTCGAACACCAGCAGGCCACCCGGACGCAGCACGCGCAAGGCTTCCTCCAGGTAACGCGGGTAATTGGCCTTATCGGCATCAATGAAGATCAAGTCGAAGGATTCTGCATCGAGTGTTGCCAGGGTTTGCAGCGCCGGCCCCAGACGCAACTCGATACGCTCGGCAACACCGGCCTCTTGCCAGTAGCGCTGTGCCGTGGCGTTGTAATCGCCTGGCAGGTCGCAACACAGCAGATGCCCCGCATCCATGGCTTGCGCCATGCACAGGGCGCTGTAGCCAGTGAAGGTACCCACCTCGATGACTCGACGGGCACCGATCAACCGTATCAGCAAGGCGAGCAACTGCCCCTGTTCGGGCGCAACCTGCCAGCGCGCCTCTGGCAACGCCTGGGTTTCAGCACGCAGACGCGCCAACAACGGCGTCTCGCGCAGTGAAACACCTTGCAGGTAGTGATAGAGGGCATCGTCGAGGTAGAGCGTCTGACCGGTCATCGCCCACCTCGATTCAGATCAGGGGTTACGTGCCAGGTTCGGCTGCGGCGGTTGCAGCACACGCTTGGCGTTCAGGTAAGCCTTTTGCCAATAGCTGTTCGCGAGGTAGTCCAGTCGCACCGTACCACCGGTACGAGGCGCATGGACAAAACGCCCTTCGCCCACATAGATACCGGCATGGCTGACCTCGGAGCCACCATTGGTGGCAAAAAACACCAGATCGCCAGACTGCAGCGCATTACGTTCGATGTTCGGCGCACGAATGCCGATCATCTCGCGGGTAGAACGCGGCAGGGAAACACCTGCGGCATCACGATAAACATAGCCGATCAGGCCGCTGCAATCGAATCCGGAGTCCGGCGTGTTGCCACCCCAACGATACGGCGTACCCACCAGGCCCAAGGCGCGGAACAGTACATCTTCGGCAACCGGGGAGAAATAGACTTGCGGCGCCATGACCGCAGGCTCGACCACTCGCGGGGCCGGAGCCTGGGTTGAGCAGGCGCCCAGCAGGGCTGCCAGGGCAAGTACAGCGAAACGCGCCATCATCGACATAGTCAGAGCATCCTGTCTGAAGCCGGCTGGCACTTGGCCAGAAAATAGTGGTAGTGAAGATTAGACGCTTTCTAAAAACAAGCACGGCGACGCACCCGAGGGCTACGTCGCCGTGTCAAACCTTAACGAGGGCTCAGTTACGCGAAATGGTGGTCGGACCCGCCATTGCCAGCGCGCGCTTGGCTTCGATGAAGGTTTTGCTCCAGTAGCGATCACCAAGGCTGTCGATTCGCACACCACCGCTACGACGGCTGCTGGAGTGAATGAACTGATCGTCGCCCAGGTAGATACCGGCGTGGCTGACACGGCCGCGACCATTGGTGCTGAAGAACAGCAAATCGCCAGGCTTGAGGTTGTTACGCGCAACCTGTGGTGCCTTGACGTTGATCATCTCGCGGGTAGAGCGAGGCAGCTTCATGCCAGCTTCTTCACGAAACAGATAACCGATGAAACCGCTGCAATCGAAGCCCGAGGCCTCGGAAGTACCGCCGAAACGGTAACGGGTACCGATCAGGGACATACCGCGCTCAAGAATGTTATCGGCCAGTGCAGGCAGCTGGTAAGGCTTGCTGCTGCCGAACTCGCTCAGCTCTTCTTCAGTGGCCAGTTCTTCATCAAACACCGAAGAGGTGCCAGAGGATTTGACCGAACCGTGATGAGCAGCGATGGATTGCTGCTCCTGCTGCTGCGATACAGGGCTATGCGCCGCGCAGCCAAAAAGCAGGGTTACAAGTGCGAGGGGCACGAGGGGTGCGAAGCGATTTAGCATGGGCACGACCGTGTCTAGAGTTCAATGAGGGGGAAACTATGCCCTCTATCGAGTCGATTTGCAAATTCAATCGAAAAAAATGTGACTTTTATGTGCCGAGGCTCTAGATCGCCGCTACCAGCCCAGGGTTTCCTTTAAAAAGGGGATCGTAAGCTTGCGCTGCGCTTGCAGCGACGCCTGATCGAGGCGTTCGAGCAGATCGAACAGCGCACTCATGCTGCGGGTGCCACGGGTAAGAATGAAGTGCCCAACCTCATCGGTCAGGTGCAGGCCACGGCGCGAAGCACGCAGTTGCAGGGCGCGCAGCTTGTCTTCATCGGACAATGCACGCATCTGGAAAATCAGCGCCATGGTCAGGCGCGACTTGAGGTCAGCCAGCTTGATCGGCAGCTCGCGAGGCGAACTGGACGCGGCAATCAACAACCGTCGACCGCTGTCACGCAGGCGGTTGAACAGGTGAAACATCGCCTCTTCCCACTCTGGCTTGCCGGCAATGGCCTGCAAGTCGTCGAGGCAGACCAGTTCGTACTGTTCGAGGTTATCCAGCAGTTCTATGCCACGGTCGAGCAACTGCGCCAGCGGCAGATAGACCGCCGGCTCGCCCATCTGCTCAAAACGCAGGCAGGCCGCTTGCAACAGGTGAGTGCGACCCACGCCCTGTTTGCCCCACAGATAGATAAGGCTTTCGGTCCAGCCGGCGTCGGCTTCGCAGAGTCGCTCGACGTAGCCCAATGCTGCGGCGTTGGCACCCGGATAGTAGTTGATGAAGGTGGCGTCATCACGTAGACGCACACCCAGGGGCAACTGGATCGGTTTCATGCTGGCTGGGCGGCTTGGGAAGCCGCAAAGGGCCTTTCTTGAAAAGTCTGCAAAGTTTATACCCGTGAGGTCACTCGCACAATCGCAGAAGACCATAAGCAAAATCAAAGGCTTGCATTAGATGCCTGACACGAGTGCAAGCCTTCTGATATCAGCCTAAAGATCAGGATCGATCTGGCCCGCATAAATATCGGATTCTTTATAAAGGTCATGGACATGCCGCACCAAAACCATGATCACCGCCGCAACAGGCAAGGCCAGCAACACACCGGTAAAGCCGAACAACTCACCGCCGGCAAGTATGGCGAAAATCACCGCCACCGGGTGCAGGCCAATGCGATCGCCGACCAGCATGGGCGTCAACACCATCCCTTCGAGCATCTGGCCAATCATGAACACGGCGACAATGCCGAGCAGCGGATACAACTCGCCGCCAAATTGGAACAGCCCAGCTACTAACGCAGCACCAATGCCGATGATAAACCCCATGTACGGCACGATGGCGGCCAGCCCGGCCAGCACACCGATCAACAAGCCGAGCTCAAGCCCGACCAGCATCAACCCGGCCGCATAGATCACGCCCAGCGCCAGCATTACCAGCAACTGGCCACGAACGAACGCCCCCAGCACTTCGTGACACTCGCCAGCCAGCACGACCACTTGGGCCTCACGCTGACGCGGCAACAGGCTGCGCAACCGGGCCATCATCAGGTCCCAATCGCGCAGCAGGTAGAAACCCACCACTGGAATCAAGACCAGGTTGGCCAACCAGCCGAGCAACGCCAGGCCCGATGCCGTAGCCTGAGACAACACCACACCGACGATGTCGCTGGTTTGCCCCATATGTGCACTGATCGCGGCCTTGACCTTGTCGAAACGCCAGAAACCGTCCGCCAGCCCCAGGCGCGCCTGCACCCAGGGCAATGCTACGTGTTGCAACCAATCCAGCATCTGCGGTGTCAGTTCATAGAGCCGCACCAGTTGCTTGGCCAGCATTGGAATCAACACCAGCAACAGGGCCAGCAACACCAGTCCGAACAGGCTGAAGACCACTACCACACCCCAGGTGCGTGACAGCCCTGCACGTTCCAGCCGATCAACCAGCGGGTCGGCCAGGTACGCCAGCATGATCCCAACCAGGAATGGCGAGAGAATCGCGTGCAACCAATACACCAGGGCTGCACAGAGCAACGCCATGCCCAACCACACCCAGCGGCGCGTACCCGTCATCAGTAACTCCCTTTACCAGCGAAAACGCAGGCCATTGAACGGCTGAACAGACGCAGCGCTTGTACCGGCAACCGCCGGATCAGCGCTGACCGGCGCAGTCGCGATCGGCGTGCTTGCAGGCACCTCCTGCAACCTGGCCAGGCCAAGCTGGGCACGCAGTTGCTCACTGCTACCGGTGACCGAGTAGGTCAGTACGTCCTTCTCGGCACTGACCAAGCGTGCACCAAATGGCTCCAGCACACGGCCCAACTCGGCATAACGCTCCAGATTCGCACCTTGCACCTGTAGCTGCATTTCACTGCTGGCTCCCGGGCGCGCAACGAATCGCGACGCCAAACGACTGCTCACTGCCAGCATGACCGCATCGGCCAGGGCTGCTGGGTCCGCGCCCTCAACCTTGCCCTGCTCACGCTGGTCACCCTGCCAGAGGCGCCAGGTACCCTGCCATTTACCGTCGGCCTCGGTGGCATGCACTGCCAACAACGCATCGGCACCATAACGCTCGGAGGCATCGCGCAACGGCGCCGGGTCGGTACCTTCCAGGTTTTTCGCGGTAGCGACCAACTGCTCGCCCAGATCCCCCAGTGGCAAGCGCAGAGGCAGACCACGGTGCTGGGCCGCACGACGCAACGCCACGGCACTGCTTTGCCCGTCGCCGACCAGGTTCGAACCTTCAGCGCTATCGTTCAACCACCAACCGAGAATCGCCGGACGATTATTCCCCCACAGGGCCAAGCCCGCCTGGCGCAGCGCCCGATCAGTTGTGCCCGGGTCGAAGTCCACCAACAGGGTTTCGGGCGGGCCGGCTTCATAGCCAAACTGACTGATGATCTGTTGCGGGTCTTTGCGAAGGGCCACGACGGCGGGGTTCTGCAGGGCTTTACTGTCACCGGTCAGGCGCAACACCAGGGTATTGAGCGCCTGTTCGGTAGCCTGGGTGCGTGCCTCGGCGCCTTGGCCGCTGACCGGTTGACGCACCTGGTACAAACCGGAGAGGGTTTCGGCCTGAGCGGTCAGGCCAAACAGCGCGACACAGCCGAGGACCAGATATGAGCACAAACGCATGTGGGACTCCCGTCCATTCATAAATAGAGGCACCGCTTGACCGCGCCCGGGGTTGAGACCACAGGCCCCGGTAAAACATTCAATCGTCACGGCATTTTCATCAGTACACCATGGCTATACCTTATACAGCCCATGGCGCGGCAACCAGTCGCAGGTGGTTAATCATCATTTTTCTGTCGATTGAGGCTCTACCCGTCGGCCTGAGGATGGCCGCTACCCGGTAACCCTGATAAAATCGCGCGCCTTCGCAGACCGGCGACGGTCAGGCAGCAGGAAAACCTCCGCTTTGCCTGGCAGGTCACGGTCGATTCCCCCGAATCCCTCCCCCCTAAAGGCCTGGATCATGAGCAAGCAACCCTCCCTGAGCTACAAGGACGCCGGTGTAGACATCGACGCCGGTGAAGCATTGGTCGAACGCATCAAAGGCGTGGCCAAGCGCACGGCGCGCCCGGAAGTCATGGGCGGCCTGGGCGGTTTTGGCGCCCTCTGCGAAATCCCGGCCGGCTACAAACAGCCGGTTCTGGTCTCGGGTACCGACGGTGTCGGCACCAAGCTGCGTCTGGCGCTGAACCTGAACAAGCACGACAGCATCGGCATCGACCTGGTCGCCATGTGCGTGAACGACCTGGTGGTCTGTGGCGCCGAGCCACTGTTCTTCCTTGACTACTATGCCACTGGCAAGCTCAACGTCGACACCGCAGCCCAGGTGGTTACCGGTATTGGCGCGGGTTGCGAACTGGCTGGCTGCTCGCTGGTCGGTGGTGAAACCGCCGAAATGCCGGGCATGTACGAAGGCGAAGACTACGACCTGGCAGGCTTCTGCGTCGGCGTGGTCGAGAAAGCCGACATCATCGACGGCTCCCGTGTTGCCAACGGCGACGCGCTGATCGCCCTGCCATCGTCCGGCCCGCACTCCAACGGCTACTCGCTGATCCGCAAGATCATCGAAGTCGCCGGCGCGGACATCGAGAACATCCAGCTCGACGGCAAACCGCTGACCGACCTGCTGATGGCCCCGACCCGCATCTACGTCAAGCCACTGCTCAAGCTGATCAAGGAGACTGGCGCGGTCAAGGCCATGGCGCACATCACCGGCGGTGGCCTGCTCGACAACATCCCGCGTGTACTGCCAAAAGGCGCACAAGCGGTTGTCGATGTCGCCAGCTGGGAGCGTCCAGCCGTGTTCAACTGGCTGCAAGAGCAAGGCAACGTCAACGAGACCGAAATGCACCGCGTACTGAACTGCGGCGTCGGCATGGTCATCTGCGTGGCTCAGGACGATGTCCAGCGCGCGCTGGACGTGCTGCGTGAAGCCGGCGAGCAGCCATGGGTGATCGGCCAGATCGCCGCCGCTGCCGAGG
>NZ_MBPN01000062.1 GCF_001695625.1 Pseudomonas defluvii | reverse complement strand
ACTCACACATTCATCCGCTTCATTGGAAAACGAGTGCGACTGGATCAGCGCATCTCACCGGATCTGGCTCGTCTTCTTCAGCGTTTCCTCAGTCCTTCAGTTGCTTCTTCAGGTAGTAACGCTGGTGTCCAGGTGGGCAGTCTTCCAGCACGCCCATCACCTGATAGCCCTGCTTCTGATAGAAGTCAGGTGCTTGGAAGCTGTAGGTATAAAGAAAAACGCCCTGGCAGCCCCGGCGTCGTGCTTCTTCTTCTGCCCGCTTCAACAAGTTGCGGCCCAGGCCGTGGCTGCGCAGGGTGTCGTTCAACCAAAAATAGTCGATGTAGAGCCAGCCCATCCCACTGTGGCCGAATAGACCGCCAACGACCTGGCCGCTGCTATCGCGGGCATAGAGCTGGAAATCCGCATAGGTATAGGGGCCAATCTGCCCCACATTGAAGTGTTCCAGACCTTGGCGCACTACCGCCATGGCCTCGGCGTCAGCACCCAAGCTGAAGCTGTAAGTGTTATCCGTCATACACTCTCCTGTGTGGCGTTCTTGGGAAGAACAAATACTCTCATGGCTGCAAACGCTTGTGGTGATGAAACTCCCCTCCTCAACGTCTGCCGGTTGCCAGTGAGTACAAAGCAGATGATCTGCTAATCTCGTGAATAGTGACGTAAAAGGCCAATTCTCTGAATTGGCCTTTTTTGTGTGCGTTCGGAAATCAAATTCCCTCAGCACGCCTGCCAGGGAGGGTTTGCATTTTTGAGGTCAGGTGCTGCGAAAATGCAGCAGCGGGGGGCGTTTACTCGCTGAGAGCCCTGGTCTCTCTGCTACTTGAGGTTGGCATGCATTGTGCGCATCTAACCCCGAGCCCATTTCCACTGTTCGGACGCACACATGTCGCTTATTCAAACCCTCGCTGATCGGGGTGCCCTACTTAGCTGCACGGTCTGTAAAAGTGGACGCATGACCAACGTCTCTTCGTCGTTGAGTGACCAACTCGGTTACTCCCCGGTAGAGATGCAGAACTGCAGCATCGAAAGCATCTTCACTGCTGAATCCACGCACCTTCTGCGTAAACTGTTTTCCTGCCCGCCGGCAGATGAAAAGCTGAGCAGCCTGGCGCTTACGTTCATCCGCCACAGCACAAGCCTGTTTCCCGTGCTAGCCAGCGGCTTCCTCGAATGGCGTGACGCCGACGCTCCCAGTATTCACCTCGTGTTTATACCGCTGGGCTCGTTGAGTCACCGCTTGAGTGAACTGCAAAACGCCAACGAAGTCATGACTCAGATGCTCTACAGCGCCAAGGTGGCGTACTGGTGCATCGAGTTCGCTGAAGCGGTGGACATTACCCAGACACCCGATGAAGTCGTCCGTCAGGTGTTCGAAAACCGCTCTTACTGGCGCATGTGTAACCGTGCCATGGCGGATGTTTACGAGATGCCGGCGGACGTCGACTTTAATCAGCAGCCGGTGCGACTTTACTGGCCGCGCAGCCCGGCCAACGAAGAGTTCGTAAGGCGCCTGGTGGAAACCGATTTTTGTGTCGACGGCGCGCTTTCGGTGGACCGCCGCCACGATGGTTCCCCTGCCTATGTGGAGAACGATGTCCGTGCCGCCATCCACGACGGTCGCCTGTTGCGTATGTGGGGCAGCATCCGTGACGTCAGCCAGGAGCTGCGTATGCAGCACGATGCTGAGCAGCGTATCGATGCCTTGCGCCGGGTCTTCGACGCGGTACCGGACGCTGTGCTGGTGATCGACGAAGAGTTGCAACCGCGGTGGCGTAACGCCGCCTTTGAGCAGGCCTTCGGTATCACCCAAGGTGCGAGCATCGCCCACGCCCTGCTCGACCGGTCAATGCCTGAACGCACCTGGCACAGTCTGCACTTGATCAATCTCAGTGGTCACCTGCAACTGTTCAATGTCCACTGCTCGCGCATCCTCATGCAAGAAGGCGTGGCCTGGAGGGTGGCAGTGCTGCGCGCGGCGGAGCGCACTATCCAGCACAACGGCGAGCTGCATCCATGATCGAGAAAAGTCTCTTGCCGCCCCTGAAGATGGGCATGCGATCTTCGGTCAATGTCAGCAGCGAAGTGCTTTCCGCGCTGTTGGAAACCCCTGCGCTGCACGCCCTGTTGGACAGCTTCAGTGAGGCAATCATCCTGTGCGATGGTGAGTCCCGTGTGCGCTTTCTCAATCTTGCCGCGGAGCGGGTGAATCGCCTGTCTCGAGAAGACGCGATCGGCTTGCCCAATGCCGAGTTCTTCCAGCGCTCGGCCGTGAGCTTCGATGATTTCCAGCAAGCTGTTGGACGTGGTGGTAACAGCGCTTTGACCCGTTCCCGCGATGGGCGCATGTTCCTCACCAGCACTCAGGCGGTTCCCACCGGCGCTTACGAAAAGCCCTATACGCTATTGGTGCAGCGCGATTTTGAAGGCCGTGAGAGCCCTCGTCGCACGTCGCAGCAGGCGTTCGCCCCTGCGGAAAACAATGGCCTTGGCGATCCACAGGACAACGCCTTGCACCTCTCGCCGCTGCTCTCCAGCATCGCCGACACTGGCGTACGTGCATTTCGCCGCCGCGCTCGCTTGCTTCTGCTGGGGGAGCCTGGTGTTGGCAAGACCGCCATTGCCCGGCATATCCACCGCGCTGCGGGTTGGGGCGACCGGCCCTTCATTCACGTCAACTGCGGCAGCATTCCGGAAAGCCTGTTTGAGTCGGAGATGTTCGGCTACGAGCGCGGTGCTTTCACGGGTGCCCTGCAGAGTGGCAAGCGCGGCTACATCGAAAGCGCCTCAGGGGGCACCCTGTTCCTTGATGAAATTGGCGAAATCCCCCTGCATGTCCAGGCCAAGCTGCTCAAGTTCCTTGAAGACGGCAGCATTCAGTCGGTCGGCTCGCCATTGAGCAAGACGGTGCAAGTCCAGGTGATCGCCGCCACCAACAAGGACTTGCGGCGGTTGGTCGAGTCCGGCGAGTTCCGTGCCGACCTGTACTACCGCCTTGCTGTGCTGCCGGTGGAGATCCCGCCACTGCGCCAGCACCTGGAAGACCTGCCAGTGCTCATGGACATCCTGCTGATGCGCATCAACCGTGACCGCCAGCCCACGCTGCGGTTGTCCGGCGGGTGCCGTCAACGGCTCCTGAGCTATGACTATCCGGGCAACATCCGCGAGCTGGTGAATATTTTTGAGCGCTTGGCTGTGCTGGCTGATGACGAGGCCAGTGAGCAGCATCTGCCACCGGAACTGCTGGGGCTTATCGCACCGATTTCCATCAGGCCAACGACTCCACGCCAGGAGATGGATACAGAGCTGCCAGCCGACGACGAACTGGGCGAAAGCCTCAAGGCGCAGGTTCAGCGCTATGAGCGCCAGCTCATTCTCCAGGCAGTCCAGAGCCAAGGCAGCAAACGCAAGGCAGCCCAGCAACTGGGCATTGATATCGGTACCCTGATTCGCAAGCTGCAACGCGATTGATTTTCCCGGCACAGGGATGTGCCGTCTGCTGCAATTTTCCCCCTCCGCCGCCTCCCATACCGCTGCAAGAATGCCTACGGCACATGCTATTTTTGCCTACGTTCATGCCTGTGAATAATAAAAATCCATAAATTTCAGTGACTTAAAAATTGGCACAGCATGTGCAACAGCAGCCTGCAACCCATCCAGCTGATGGGTCATTGCATCGATGCTGAATGCCCTATCGGGCATTGGCGGTCCTGGAGGTAAAACAACAATGCTGATCACAGGTATCAAGAGTCGGCCGGTCTATGACCAACTGCGCCCCCTGCCGGGTGGAATCCGCCACCTCGTCGCAGGCCAGGGTAGCGGTGGCCGCGCCATGCTGCGTCTGCTGGATGAGATGTCCGAGCAAGGCATGCAGACCACTCTGCTCTATTCACAGGAATCCTTCTCCGGCCAGGACTACCTCGCCGAACTGCAGCAGCGGCAGGTCGCCGAGCTGCGTGTGTACCCCAGCAATCATGAGTTGGTGGCGGACCTGGAGCGCATCCTGGGCAATGCCCGCATGGGCACCCGGCTCTACCTTTCGGGCTCGGAGAGCTTTATCGGTACCGCCATGCAGGTGGCCACCCACTACGACATGAACAGTGACGAGGTGCTCCGCGAGCATGCCGGGTCGTTCGTCCGTCGTATCTGGTGCGTGCACTGCGACAGCTACACCGAGAACGTCACTCAGCGCGTGTTCCAGTGCCCTGGTTGCAACGCAATGTTGGTGGTGCGTGACCATTATTCTCGCCGTCTCGCCGCGTTCCAGGCCGTGAAGGCCGACGCCGAAGTCCCCGGCGAATTGCCAGAAGCAGAGGAGCTCGACACATGAGCTTGAGCAACGGAACCCTGAGTGTGCGGGTTGCCCGCATCGAAGCTGTCACACCGGAAATCAAGCGGTTTACCCTGGTGGCCACCGATGGCGCGCACCTGCCGCCCTTCTCGGGCGGCAGCAACGTGGTGGTGTTGATCCCTCACGAAAACGGCACCTACCGCAATGCCTACTCGCTGATGAGTTCGCCCTACGACTCCAGTGCTTACCAGATCGCCGTGCGCCGTGTTGACGAAGGGCGTGGCGGTTCACTGCGGATGCACGAAGCCGTGAACGAAGGTGATGTGCTGGAAATCCTGCGCCCGGTGAACCTGTTCCCGCTGAGCAAGCATGCTCGTCTGCACCTGTTCATCGCCGGTGGTGTCGGCATTACCCCGGTCTGTTCGCAACTGGCCGAACTGCGTCTGCGTGGCACGCCGTTCGAGGTGCATTTGGCCGTACGCGGTGCCGAGCACGCACGCTTGGGCGAAGAGCTGGTGCGCGAGTATGGCGATGCCGTACGCCTGTATCGCAACGATATCGGCCAGCGCCTGGATATCTCGGTTGTTGTCGCCGCTCGCCCGCTGGGCAGCCACCTGTATGTGTGCGGCCCTGAATCCATGATCCAGGATGCCATCGACAGTGCCCATGCCCAAGGCTGGACCGATAGCCACATTCACTACGAGCGCTTTCTAGAACAAGGCAGTGTCGGCGAGGCCTTCAGCGTTACCTTGGCGCGCAGCGGCGCGACCATCGAAGTGTCGCCTGACCAGAGCCTGCTGGAAGCCGCTGAAGCTGCCGGCCACTCGATTCCTTACTTGTGCCGTGGCGGCGCCTGCGGTGAGTGCGAAACCCGCGTGCTCGAACTCGACGGGGAAATCATCCACACCGACGACTGGCTGTCCGACGAAGACAAGGCCGCCAACACAAAAATCATGCCCTGCGTGTCGCGTGCCAAGTGCTCGCGGCTGGTCATCGACTGCTGAACGGAGAACCACCATGACCATCCAGTTCCGACCCGACGAAACCTACCGCGACGACTACACCTACGCGAACAGCCCCGAGTGCATCGCCCGTGCGCCCTTCCCCTTCCCGGACGACGAGTACATGTACTCAATGAACCTGGAGCCTCACGTGTCGGTGGGCGACGGTGCGCTGAAGGCCGTCTTCGACATCGATGAGCACTACATCAGCGAGTGCCGTGACCGTGCGATCACGCTGGAGAAAGATCCGGGCATGCATTACGTGTCGGCGCCGCACATGATGGAAGCGCAGTGGGACCTGCTCGAGCTGATCATGGAGTCCTACGCCAGCGACTACCCCGAGTACTTCACGTTGGAGAAGGACGGCACTCGCTGGCACTGGACCAACACGCTGCTGAACATCGATGACACCTTCACCTTCGGTGACCCGTCCACCTTGCCTTATGAGCCAATGGAGTACATCACCCGCCAGGCTCAGGGCGATTGGGTACTGCAGGAAGAGCGTGACGGCACCCTCTACTGGGGCGCCGGTATCGCTACCCAGCGCGCCGACTACTCGCTGCGTTTCAACCTCGGCATGGCCTGGCACGAATTTCACGGCCCGGTGCCGCTGTTGAAGGAAACCGGCATGCTCGACCGTGCGCTGAAGTTCCTTCTGCGTCTGCGCTGCGGCCATCCGGTACGCCGCCTGAACTGGTCGCTGACGGTCAATCCTCGGCTCGATGTCTCTGCCGAAAGCCTGCCGGACTGGGCGCCCGACCGCACCACGGTCACCGCCGAGAACGCCGGCAAGCTGGTTTATCTGCGCATTGAACTGCAACCCCTGCACCGCCTGCCGCGCAGCAACGCCATCGTCTTCCCGATTCGCACTTACCTGCTGAACCTGGAAGACATCGCCACCAACCCAGCCTGGGCCAAGCGTATGCACCGCGTGCTCAAGTCCCTGAATCAGGAACTGGTGGACTACAAGGGCTTCACCCGGTACCGCGATGCCGCCGTTGAATGGCTCTCGCAGTTTGACGACGGCCAAGATGAGGAGGTGGCCAAGGCTGGATAAGTGCGCATCACGCTTCACCCATAACAATAAAGGCTCTTCGATGAGCACCGGCGGGCAGCGACCCGCCGCCATGCAAACGACTGCCATTCAAATGAGGAAAACAATATGAGTGGGTCTTCTGCGGCAAGTGCAACCGCTTCTCTCGATCAGGACGCCGAGCAACTGCGTGCGCTCGGCTACAGCTCCAACTTCAACCGTAGTATGAGCCTGTGGGAAAACTTCTCCCTGGGCTTCACTTATCTGTCGCCGGTGGTCGGCGTCTATACCCTGTTCGGCCTCTGCCTCGCGGCAGGTGGTCCGCCGATGTTCTGGTCTTACCTGCTGATTGGCCTCGGCCAGATGCTGGTGTGTCTGGTGTTCGGTGAGGTGGTGTCTCAGTTCCCTATCTCTGGTGGTGTCTACCCTTGGGCGCGCCGCCTGGTCGGCAAGCGCTGGGCCTGGATGGTGGGTTGGGTCTATGCCTGGGCGTTGTGCGCCACCATTGCCGGTGTCGCCGTCGGTGCGGGCCCTTACATGGCTGCCATGCTTGGTTTTGACGCCAGCTCAAACGCCAACATTTATATCGCCCTCGGCCTGATTCTGATGTCTACCGCACTCAACCTGGTAGGCACCAAGCTGCTCGCCCGAGTGGCCATGTTCGGCTTCCTCTGTGAACTGGTGGGCGCCATTCTGGTGGGCGGCTACCTGTTGATCTTCGAGCGTCATCAACCGATCAGCGTGCTGTTCAACACCTTTGAGCTCAACGTCAACGGCTCCTACCTGCCAGCCTTCCTCGCTGCCTCCCTGGCGGGCCTGTTCCAGTACTACGGCTTCGAGGCCTGCGGTGACGTGGCGGAAGAAACCCCCAACCCTGGCAAGCGCATCCCCAAGGCCATGCGCATGACCATCTACATTGGTGGTGCTGCGGCCATGTTCGCCTGCCTGGCGCTGATTCTGGCAGTCCCGGACATGCAGAAAGTGATCGCTGGCGAAGATACCGACCCGGTTGCCACCATCCTCGCCAATGCCTTCGGCCCGGTAGGTTCGAAACTGGTGATGGCGGTAGTGATGGTCTCCTTCATCTCTTGCGTACTGAGCCTGCAAGCTGCTGCCAGCCGTTTGCTGTTCTCCTACGCTCGTGACGAGATGATCGTTGGCAGCAACCTGCTGAAGCGCTTGTCCGCTAACCATGTACCGTCGTTCGCGCTGGTCGTGAGCGGCGTGATGCCGGCGTGTATTGTCTGCCTTGGCCTGTTCATGGCCGATGCCGTGGCAACCATCGTCGGCTTCGCCGCCATTGGCATCTATGTGGCGTTCCAGTTGATTGTGATCGCTGCGCTGATCGCCCGTGGCAAGGGCTGGCGCCCGAGCGGCCAGTTCAGCCTCGGTGGCTGGGGGCTGTTGGTGAACATCGCCGCGCTGATCTACGGTGTTGGCGCCATCATCAATATGGTCTGGCCGCGCAGTCCTGATGCGGCCTGGTACATCAACTACTCGATGATTCTGACCACGGTGGTGGTGATGGGCGCAGGCTTCCTCTACATGCTGCTGGCCAAGCCCTATGACAAAGGTACGGCCCCGGCCGGCGACGCCTGGAAGTTCTCCAAGCCTCTGCCCAAGGCCGCTAACGTTGCTGGCGTGCCAGTGCGTTAAGCCAACACCTTTATCAAACCTCCCTACTCATGCTGCCCCCCCTTCTCCTTTCAGGGAGAAGGGGCTAAGGCTACCGAAGGACTGAATCATGCAAACCAAACTCCTGATCAACGGCCAACTTGTTGTTGGCGAAGGCCCCAGCATCGCCGTGCTCAACCCGTCCTTGGGGACCGCTCTGGTGGAAATCCCTGAGGCCAGCGCGGCCCAGGTCGATGCTGCCGTGCGCGCCGCCGATGATGCCTTTGCGCTGTGGTCTCAGACTTCGCCGAAGGACCGTTCCACCCTGTTGCTCAAGCTCGCCGATGCCATTGACGCCCATGCCGAGGAACTTGCCCGCCTGGAGTCGCAGAACTGCGGTAAACCCTTCACCGCCGCCTTGAACGACGAACTGCCGGCCATCGCCGACGTGTTTCGCTTCTTCGCCGGCGCCAGCCGCTGCATGAGCGGTTCGGCAGCAGGCGAGTACCTGCCCGGCCACACCTCCATGATTCGCCGCGACCCGGTGGGCGTGGTTGCCTCCATCGCGCCGTGGAACTACCCACTGATGATGGCTGCCTGGAAGCTGGGCCCCGCCCTGGCCGCCGGCAACACGGTGGTGCTCAAACCCTCGGAACAGACGCCGTTGACTGCGCTGAAGCTCGCTGAGTTCATCGCCGACATTTTCCCCGCTGGCGTGGTGAACATGGTGTTCGGCCGTGGTCCGAGCGTTGGCGAGCCGCTGGTCACCCACCCTAGGGTGCGTATGGTCTCGCTGACCGGCTCGGTCGCCACGGGCTCGCGGATCATCAGTAGTACTGCCGATAGTGTGAAACGCATGCACATGGAGCTGGGCGGCAAGGCGCCGGTCATCATCTTCGATGATGCTGATATCGACGCCGCCGTAGAAGGCATCCGCACATTCGGCTTCTACAATGCCGGCCAGGACTGCACCGCCGCCTGCCGCATTTATGCACAGAAAGGTATCTACGAGCAGTTCGTGGCCAAGCTTGGCGAAGCGGTGGGCAGCATCCAGCCGGGCCTGCAGGACGACCCGGCCACCGAACTCGGCCCGCTGATTACCGAGCAACACCTGGAGCGCGTCGAAGGCTTTGTCCAGCGCGCCAGCGCCTTGCCGCACATTCAGGTGGTCACCGGTGGTCATCGCGTCGAAGGCCCTGGCTTCTTCTTTCAACCCACCGTGCTTGCGGGCGCTCGCCAAGACGATGAAATCGTCCGTCGCGAGGTGTTCGGCCCCGTGGTTTCGGTCACGGTGTTTGATGATGAAGAGCAAGTGCTGGGTTGGGCCAACGATTCGGACTACGGCCTGGCTTCGTCGGTCTGGACGTCGGATGTCGGTCGCGCCCATCGCCTGTCTGCACGCCTGCAATATGGCTGCACCTGGGTGAATACGCATTTCATGCTGACCAGTGAAATGCCTCACGGTGGGGTCAAGCACTCTGGCTACGGTAAGGACATGTCCATGTATGGGCTGGAGGACTACACCGCTGTACGCCATGTGATGTTCAAGCACTGATTGAACTGGTGGTGTCGATAGTGGCCAGCAATGAGGTTGCTGGCCGCTTTCCTTCGTAGTTCCGATCTGGAGTGAAGATCATGCAAACAGCATTATCGAGTGCCTGGCATGTTCTCTTGGCCCTCTGGGCTGACCAAGCATTGGTGGCCTGCTGACCATGATGTTGGCAGTGACAAGCAACGTGGCGGTGTGCTGCAACACTTTTCGTGCTTATACAGCTAGGCTTGCCAGGACGGGGCTCAATGCATAACGTGTTGAGTCAAGTACTGGTCGTCCACTGTTAAGTGAGTCGCTGATTTTGTATTTTAAGCGTTTAACTAATTAATAATGACCTGCTGATGATTAGCCAAGAGGCTTAACAGTTGGCATAGCGTATGCCGCCTCCTGTGCCAGTCCAGAAAGCGCTTTGGTGATCTCTCGATTATTCTCTGCAAGGAGGCAACTGCCAGTTCAACCTGCGGAGCACCGCTCTGTGCGTGATGTAAGTTGCTCCGTCAGGTTTTTATCGTCAATAGCTCGCCATTCCAAATACCATTTTCCTGAGTGGCGATAACCAAGACAGGGCCAGCACCAGGCGCCATAGCTATTAGTTCGCCAGCAGGCGCCCAGAATGCGCTTTTTCCAGCAGCTACATATTCGCCGGAAGGGCCACCATGGTTGGCCATGAGCACACCGAAATTGAATGTTCTTGCGTAACGCTGGAGGTTGCCAGCGTCTATTGAATAGCCCTGTTCTGAAACAAGGACACTGGCTAGGTAAAGTGATGCACCTCCTGCAGCTGCGCTTTCGGCGTGATGTCGCTGCGAGGTGTTGGCGCAAATGGCTAGCGCATAAAACTCATTGAAAAGCGCATGAATGTGACTTCCCCGCTCACACCTGGTAGCGAAGGCTTCCTCGCCGGGATGTAAGTGCTGTTTGCAGTAGATGGATGTAATGCCATCGGGACAGAACGTTATGGCACCGATGTACGGGGTAGCATTGGTATTCGCTATTGACGCTCCAACTACAATTGTCATGTTGAATGCGTGAGCCATATCTCGAAGTGCTTCAAGAGCATCATCGTTTGGCTGCAGAGCGCATTGGTTTATAAGAGCCAACTCGTATCCGCTCAACGATAGCTCAGGAAAAAGCAGTAGATCCAAATTGGCCGCATGAGCGGCGGTGATGAATTTTTTGTGTATGGTTATATTGGCCGAAATATCTCCCGGCACCGAGGTGGTCTGTGCTGATGCAATGCGCATAGAGGGCCTCTAAGTCATGAAGCCGCTAGGTGATTTGATGCTGTTCCGGCTTTCCCTCCCTGCCGATACCCAAGATCTCCAGCAGATAATGAGTAAACACACTCAACCTCTTAGAATAGTCTACTGGTCACTCACCGCTTCACGGGCGGGGCGCCACAGCAATGCTGCTCACTTGGTGGCAGCAGCATTGAGGCCGTTAAGGGCAAGGTAGTCGAGCTCTTTCGCGTAGCCTTTCTCAGTAGTCTTCTCTAGCGAAGGCTTACATCTCACGTGCTAGCTCGGCACTTCCCTTGCGACGTTGCAGGAAGACTAGGTACACCAACCCCACCGCCATCCAACCCAAACCGAGCAGTTGTGCCTGATGACTCATACTGATCAGTACGTAGGCGATAATTACCAAGCCAACCAGCGGGCTCAGGAGATACAGCGCATAGCGCCGTGATTTCTGCCTGACGATGTAATGATTAATCACCGACAGGTGAAGTAGGCAGAAGCTGGCCAGAGCACCAAAGTTGACCAGTGAGGTCAGCAGGTCAGGCGTATCGAGGAACACCGCCCCGATCAACAGTGCCAACAGTGAGACCAAGTAGAGACTCACATGCGGTGTTTTGAAGCGTGGATGCACACTCGCCAGCACGTGCGGCAGCTTGCCATCCCGCGCCATGCTGAATAACAGTCGGGATACTGCTGCCTGCGACGTGATAGATACAGTAACGCCCCAAGCAAGCGCTGTGGACACAGCGGCTAATGTGCCCAGCCACGGCCCACCCACTGCACCAGCAATCTCATAGAACGCAGTGTCTGCTGAGCTAAAGGTCATGCCTGCGGCGAGATCGGAGGCAAGCCAGGTCTGTAGGATGAAAATGCCGCCCATGAGAAACAGTGCAATCAGTGACGCACGCCCGATCTGCTTCGCAGGGTCGCCTTTGACTTCTTCGGCAAGCGTTGAGATGGCATCGAAACCCAGGAACGACAGCACGGCAATGGAGACAGCCTTCATTACCAGACTCAGGTCGAAATACTCCGGTTGGTAGAACGGCTTTAGAGTCAGGGAGCCATTACCCATGCCGTTGTTCAGAGCTATCAGTCCAAAGGTGATGAATATCGCCAACACTAGAATCTCCGCAATCAGGAAGAACAGGTTGACGCGAGCAGCCAGCGTGACGCCTCGTAGGTTCACTAGAGTGGAGGAAACCAGAAAAATTACCATCCACGCCAGCTTCGGTACCTGCGGGAACAGGTGGTTTAGAGCCAGCGCGCTAAACACGTAAAGCAGCGGCGGGATCAGCAGGTAATCCAGTAGCAGCACCCACCCAGCCATAAAGCCGACATTGGGATGGATACCACGCTGGGCGTATGAATAGACTGACCCTGCGATGGGGAACGCACGTGCCATGGCCCCATAGCTCAATGCAGTGAAAAGCATGGCGACCATGCCCACCAGGTACGCCATTGGGACCATGCCTCCAGAATCGGCATGGACCCATCCATACACACCAAATGGAGCAATGGGGATCATGAAGATCATCCCGTAGATGACTAGGTCTTTAAGGGACAGACTACGGCGAAGCTGTTGTTGGTAACCGAACTGTTCGATTGCCATGTGGCATCTCCTCTGGGAGCTGCAGCGGTCATTGATAGCGCTGGGGCACTGTTATTGTTGTTTTCAAAGCCAAGGGGCGAGGCGATCGGCCCAGGTCGACACGTCTTGCGTCGCTTTCAATTGATCGTTGCGAATCTCGATCAATACGGCGTCCAGGCCGCGTTCATCGCCGTGTATCGGCACGGTCATGTCCTCCATCGGATCGATCCGATAGGGCTCGTTTGCGCCTACCAATACGCCATGCTTGCGCAAGCCGTCGATCAGGCGGTTGGCATATCCGGCTGCATGGCCGAAGAGTACTCCTGCCTCCCAAGGACGGGCTGAGCCGCGATAGACGGGCGTAAAGCTGTGTACCCCAACGATCCGCACGGGCTGTCCGTCGGCGAGGCGTTGATCAATCATCTGCGTAAGGCATTGGTGAAACGGCGCGAACAACTGCGTTTGCCGATAGCGTCGTGTGGTATCGGACAGTTGGAAGTTGCCGGGTATATCGTAAACTTCACTGTGCTCAGGGATGCTGTCCGGCGCTGCCAAGGGGCGGTTCAGATCAATCAGTAGACGTGAATAACCTGCGGCTAGCAGCGGCGCATTCAGTCTCTCCGACAACGCCAATGCCAAGTCCAGCGCTCCTATGTCCCATGCGATATGCTCGCGCGCAGCTGCATTGTCCAGGCCCAGTTGCTGCAACTTAGGTGGGATGTAGCAGCTGGCATGCTCGCAGACCAAGATCACCGGATGATGACTTTCAGGTCGGTAGAGGGTAAATGGGGGGCTTTTATAGAGGCCCACCTCAGTGTTTTCAGTAGAGATTGGCATAGCGCACGCATAGCTCCTCTGCGGACATGTCTTTGGTCAGAGCCAGCTCTTCGCGCTTCATCGCAAAGTAGGTTTGCAGTAGTGGGCCAGGAATTTGCTCGCAGAGTTGTTGGTCATCCGTCAGTAGCTTCAATGCCGATGCTAGGTCTTGTGGTAGTGCGCAAATGCCGCGGATGTTTCGCTCCTCCTCACTCATGCTGTCTGGGTCAATGTCGGTCACTGCGCCCAGAGGCAGCTGTTGCTCGATGCCTAGGCGACCTGCAATCAGCACTGCGGCCATGGCCAAGTGTGGGCTCGCGGTTGCGTCCATTGAGCGGTATTCAAGGTTGAATTGACGTGCTGGGTCACGACCTCCCAAGCGTGTGACCGGGCAAATACGCAAGGCCGCCTCGCGGTTGCGCGAGCCTAGGCAGGCATAGGACGAGCTCCACTGATGGGGCTTGAGCCGTAGGTAGGAAATGGCCGTAGGTGCTGTAATTGCGCAGAGCGCAGGCAGATGACGTAGCACACCAGCGGCCCAATGTTTGGCCAAGGGCGACAGGTCGTTTTCTGCCCCGGACTGATACATCACTGGTGCGCCTTCCAACGTCTGTAGGCTGATGTGCAGGTGCACACCAGTGGTCACGCCACCCACCTGCATGAGTGGCGAGAAGCAGCTACGTAGGCCTGATTGACGGGCGATCTCGCGTGTTACTTCTCGTACTATCACTGCGCGGTCTGCCGCGGCGACACCGTGTATCGGGCGACAAGTAACTTCATACTGGGCGTGGCCGTATTCGGGTAGGAACATCTCAGGCTCAGCGCCTGCCTCGTCCAAGGCATTCATAAGCCAGCCGGGGAAGTTACCCAGGATCCGTTGGGCTTGGAGCGAAAAGGCCGGAGCTGTTGGCTCCTGTGAGGGAAGCCCAAGCAGGTTGAACTCATGTTCGAAGGCAGCCAGTACCTTGAGGCCGAACTGAGCGCGATAACGCTCGATCTCGTCATTCAGCAAGGTGCGTGGGCACACCGGCCAAGGGGTACCGTCAGTTTCCACTAAATTACCCTGGACGAAATCCAGGGGGGGGGCATCTGCATCGGGGCCTGCCGCAACGCGCGCCCTGCTAGCCAAGTCGGGTAGCAGGCGCAGGTCGCCGTGACTACCCCAAGGATTATCACTGGCAATAACATCTTGCGGCGTCAGTGCGCTGTTGGCCGGTACCCAGCCACAACCGGTGGAAAGTTGGTCTTCCAGTTCAGCTTCGGGCAACGATCGGCCACGAGTCATACCAGCCATATCGGTGGTTACTAGGCTGACCAAGTGAAGCGGTGCAAGGCGAGTCTTATTGTTATTCATGGTAAACCTCAGTCAGCGGCAAGCGCGCAGACGTTCGAGCACAGTTGTGGTGTCGGTAATCCAGCAATAGCCCTTGATCGCTTCCAGGCATGCTTGGTGGCGTTCCGGACTGTGAGTGGCACATGCATCCTCGACCAGTGTCACCAAGTAGCCACGGTCAGCCGCATCGCGCACTGCCATGTCCACGCATTGGTCGGTCACTACGCCGCAAACGATCAGATGGCGGGTTCCTAGATTTCGTAGCACGTAGTCAATGGCAGTGGAGTTGAAAACGCCGGACGATGTTTTGGGCAGGACGATTTCATTTTCGTAAGGCGTCAGAGCTGGAATCACTTGCGCTTCCGGGCTGCCTTTGGGCAAGTGCATCTCCGACAGCTTGTGGTCCAGTGAGCGGTCGCGGCCGTCGGCGGTCAGGCTCTCGATTATCGTGTGTAGTACGTTTTCACCCGCTTCACGCATTGCTTCGAGCAGCCGTTGCTGGTTGGGAACAACCTGCTGCTCTAAGCGTGTATAGAAATATCCGGCAGAGATCTTGTCTACGTGAGGATCTAGGCCGGGCTCACACCATGCACGCTGCATGTCGACAAACAGGATAGATGTCTGCCGAGGCGTAAAGGGTAGGTCGCGGGGTGAGTCATGCGGTAAAACAAACATCAGTCATTCCTCCAAGAGATGGCTTCCGAAAGTGGTACGCAGAGCGTCGATACCGCCAAGGCGCTCATCGAGCTGATCGTCCATTCGACTCACTAGGTAGTTCACCAATGCTTCCACCTGGGCCATAGCCGGCACTAGGGTGTCAAACGGTGATAGAGACTCGACGGGTGAGCTGATGATCAGATCTGCGAGCTCGCGCAGTGGCGAGGCATAAATGTCAGTGAACAGCACGAGGCGCACACCTCGAGCCTTGGCCTGCTCTGCCAGGAGCAACGCCTGGCTCTGATAGCGGCGATAGTCAAACAGCAGGAGCAGGTCCTGGCGACCTAGGTCATAGAGCACATCTGCGAGTTGGGCGTTGTCGTCAAGTAGGTGACAGCCAGGGCGCAGCAGACGCAAGTGGGTCACCAGATAACTGGCAAGGAATCTGCTGAACCGACCGCCGTGACAATGGACACGCAGGCGTGTATCGAGCAGCCAGCCGCACAGTATTTCGATATCACCTGACTGTGTCAGACCCTGGGTTTGTTGCAGGTTCTGTGCGGCGTTCTCCAGATAACCGTTCCAAGCGTCGCTTCCGGCCAAGTGTTCACGTCGTTCGACGAGCAAAGTGCGTGGCGAACGCATGCGATCATCCACATCGGCTAGAAGTGCATCCTGAAACTCCCCATAACCGCCAAATCCAAGTTTCTTCACCAGTCGCAGAATGGTTGGATCACTGACGCTGGCGCGTTTAGCGAGGCGAGCCATAGGCCCCAACCCCACACGTGGGTAGTCGTCGAGCAGTGCTCGCACGACCTTGCGCTCCGCAGGTGTGAGCTCGGTCTCAGGTAGGGTCAGGCGTTGTTTGAGTTGTTGCATGTGACCTCCGTATGGCCTAAATTTGTAGATAATATTTCATTTTATGGCAAATACTTTATTTATGTAATTTTTACTACATATCGACAAATCCGTTGCCGTCGGCCCTTTCCGCTCCTTAGTGAAAATTGCTGTTATCGCTCAAATGCCCTATCTGCCAGTCATACGCGCTTGCCAACCTCATTGAAAATCCGACTGCTGAGCACCCTATGTCCGACCTGCATCCCGTAGTCCTTGACGAAATTGACCGTCAACTGATTGCTGCTCTCCAGATCAATGCTCGAGAGAGTGTGACAATGCTCGCTCGACACCTGGGTATCGCACGGACCACTGTGATGTCACGGCTGGTTCGCCTAGAAAAATTCAACGTAATCCGTGGTTACGGCGTTCGACTGGGTCAGCGTGTGATGGATGGCGGGTTGCAGGCTTATGTTGGTATCACCGTGAAGCCTCGTAGCGGTAAGGAGGTGCTGCGGCGCCTTACCTGCATGGCCGAGGTGCAACTGCTTTGCGCGGTGAGCGGAGAGTTTGACTATGTCGCCTGGCTGCGAGCCGATTCGCCGGAGCGGCTGGATGAAATGCTGGACCTGATTGGCAGTGTCGACGGGCTGGAGAAGACCACTACCTCGATAATCCTTAGTTGCAAACTGGATCGCGGACAGCCTCTTGCACCGTAATCTGGATGCACTGTGATCCCGTCGCAGACGAACTACTGTGGACGCACAAAATATGCTTGCTGAGTGAGTGGGATTCGACCTCAAGCGATTGTTCCATTTCGCTAAAGAATGCTTTGCCAACATTGGCATTTATCTAAATTTTCAGCGGAATAGACTGTACACAGCTTCCAAACAAAGCCGCGAAACGCAGAATCCAAAGGGTGTAAGCAAACGACCCTGCCACGTTTCGCAGAGCCTTCAGCCTTACCGATTCCGACTGAAGACGTAGATCGTTTGCATCGTTGGGACACTGTAAAAATGAAACTGTTTACCGCTCTGGTTACCACTGCTTGTGTAATGATCGGCACTCAAATGGCATTCGCTGCCGAAGCACCTGCAGTAGAGCAATACACGTACGGTAGCCACCCTGATATTGCCCACGTGATCCACCAGGATCGTATCCCTGATGTGTGTGGTGTGGTGCAGATGAAAATGACCTACGAAGACCACCAGGGCCAGGTACACACCATGCAGTACGCTGCAATGGGTAACGGTTGCTTTGACAACTAATTGAGTCCCCCGCAAACCCTGAGTTGTTTGCGTACAAGCAGGATCATAAAACGCCCCGGTTCAAGGGGCGTTTTTTACTTCGTCAGGAAAACCAAAACGTCTTCAGGTGTGCAGCGATGACGGCTATTACTTCTGGCTCATCCATTCGGTATTAAAGTCTCGCGAGTAAAAGAAACCCAGCGCCCGTGGCTTTTTGTCGCCCTGACCCAGGACGATGAACAGTGACGAGGCATAGGGTGGCTTTTCAGGGGCATGCACATTCAAGTGCTTTTCTATCTCCCGAATGCAATCGCTATGTGTAACCAGAATCAGGTTGTGTCCCGGGCGCTTAGTTTCAAGCGCGGTCTTAAGCATGATGCCTTTGCAGGCGGCTAGCCACTGCTGCGGCTCGACATCATGGTTAAACATGAAGTTCGCGGTTTGCCGGGTTCTTGTCAGGGGGCTGGTAAAGATATCAGCCTGGTCCAGGCCGAGTGTTTGATAATGCTCGCCCAACTTTACGGCGATGTCTTTGCCGCGCTTGGTGATGCCATCAGCGGCATCCAGGCACGGCGCACTGGACAGGTCGCAGCGTTCCGCATGGCGAATCACGACAATTGCGTCACCACTGGCCCATGCCGATTTTAGCGGGGCCAGTTGTGCAGCGCTGCTCTGGGCAAGATTGGTCAGCCGAGGTGTTCTGAATAGAAAGTAGGAGCCGACAATTAAGAGCACGACTGCAAGTACAGTGATAAGCACGTTTCTTGCGCGCTGGTTCGACCCTGTGAAAGACAACGACATAAAGCGGGACCCCATCAAGAGCTAGGCAGATTCAGCCAAGATCTTGCCCGAGGGACCGTGAAGAAACTGTTGTCTCGGCAACTGAAAATCAAGGAATGGTGTTATTGATTTTCTCGGACAGGGTTAAGGGCCGGCATGCCCGGCGCGGCTCACAGCCCCAACTCGCGCAAGCGCCGATACAGCGTTCGCTCACTCATTCCCAACTGTTGGGCCAATTCACTGCGCGAACCTTCAAAGGCTTGGAGTGCTTGTGCCAGTTGGCCAAGGTGATCCTTTTTTCGTCGCTGCGATTGCCCTGCCGTGGCATTGTCATGCTTCACATCGTCGGGTAAGTGCTCTGCCCTGATGAGGCCATCGTCGGCAAACAAGCGAGCGCGTTCGAGGATGTTTCTCAGCTCGCGAATGTTCCCCGGGTAGGTGTGCAGGCTGAGCCAGCGCATGGCCTGCGGATCTACCCGCGGTGCCTGAGCGCCGGCCATGCGTTGCAACAGGCTGTCGATCAACAGCGGCAGGTCTTCGACCCGCTCGCGCAATGACGGCAGGCGGATCGGAAAGGCACTGATCCGGTAGTAGAGGTCTTCACGGAAGGTGCCGTTGGCAACCATTTCCTTGAGGGGTTTGTGGGTGGCCGAGATCAGGCGGAAGTCCGAGTGAACAGTACGCAGGCTGCCCACCGGGCGGAAGCTGCCCGACTCGATCAGACGCAACAGCTTCACTTGCATTGCCAGTGGTACTTCACCGATCTCATCGAGAAACAGGGTACCGCCATGTGCGGCTTCCGCCAGACCGATCTTGCGTTGCAGAGCGCCGGTAAAGGCGCCCTTTTCATAGCCGAACAGCTCGCTTTCGAATAGTGATTCGGTCAGGCCGGTGCAGTCAACGACCACCAGCGGACCGTTGGCGCGTGGGCCACTCAGATGCAGCGCACGGGCGAACAGCTCTTTGCCCGTGCCGGACTCACCTTGCAGCAGTACTGGAATCTGTGACGGTGCCGCACGTTGCAGGCTGGCCAGTGCCTGCTTGAACGCTGGCGCCCGGCCAACCAGGCCATGTTGCTGGGGTTGAGCCGAGGCCACGGTGATGCTGGTCAGGCGCTCGACGAACGCGACCACCTCACCCTGCTCATCGAGTATCGGCCGTAGCTCCACATCAACATGTTCCGGACCACGCGGCGTGTGGTGAATATGCAGCATCCGCTCGGGCACACGGCTTTCTCTCGCCTTGCGCATCGGGCAATGCTCGCCGGCCTGATCGCAGGGTACGGCGTAGTGATGGGAGACCTGGTGGCACTTCGCGCCAAGGGTTGATTGGCCTTCTACGCCGAACTGACGTTGGTACGCACTGTTGGCAGCAAGAATGTTGTAGTGGGTATCGAGCACGATGGTGGGCTGAGGGTCATGTTCGAGGTATGACACCAGCGCCTGAACGGCGGGGATCTTCGGGGCAACGGTAATCAACTGGGACATGGCGACACCTGGGCAATCACACCAAGAGCTTACCCGAAGGCGACGAAGACTGCCAAAAACTGCCAGGTACTGCCACATCACTGCCAAATGGCGCGGCAGTCTGTTCGCTGAGGTACAGCCGGGCCCTTTAAACGTTGGGGCTACGCCTTTCCCGACCGATGGCACATATCTTGATGACAGCCTTGCGACTGCCAGCTATGCCTTACGTTGGCATCAATGGATTTATCGGGAGAAGGTCATGATCATTGGCGGCAACCTGTATGTGGAAGCACTGTTCGACAGCGCGACCTGGACCATCAGTTATCTGGTGATGGATCGCGACAGCGGACACTGTGCACTGATCGACAGTGTGCTGGACTACGATCCCAAGTCTGGTCGTACCGATACGTGCTCGGCGGACAAACTGATTGCACGGGTGACCGAGTTGGGCGCCAAGGTGCAATGGATTCTGGAAACCCATGTGCATGCTGATCACCTGTCGGCGGCGGCGTACCTGAAAGAGAAGCTCGGTGGGCAGGTCGCCATTGGCAGCCATATCACCCAAGTGCAGAAAGTCTTCGGTGCGCTGTTCAATGCCGATAGTCGATTCGCCCGTGACGGCAGTCAGTTCGACGTGCTCTTTGAGGACGGTAGCGAATTCCTGATTGGCGGCTTGCGTGCGCGGGCCATGCATACCCCAGGTCATACCCCGGCCTGCATGACGTATATCGTTGAAGCGGGCGGTGAAATCGCAGCGTTCGTCGGCGATACCTTGTTCATGCCTGACTACGGCACTGCGCGGTGTGATTTCCCCGGTGCAGACGCAGGCACGTTGTACCGCTCGATCAAACGCATCCTTGCCCTGCCCGACCATACCCGGCTGTTCATGTGCCACGACTACCTGCCAGGCGGTCGCGAGCTGCGTTACATGACCACGGTCGCCGAGCAGCGGGAGAACAACATTCATGTGCATGCAGGTATCAGCGAAGAGGCGTTCGTGGCGATGCGCAAAGCCCGCGACGCGACGCTGGAGATGCCGGTGCTGATCCTGCCCTCGGTGCAGGTCAACATGCGCAGCGGTCAGTTGCCCGAGCCTGAAGACAACGGCGTGCGCTACTTGAAGATCCCGCTCAACGCCATCTGATTCCGGCGCGACAGAATTATTATTTAGGAAACACTGCCATGCTTGCTCAATCATCTTCAACGTCGCCCGCCTGTGCGCACCACAAAGTCCTGATCATCGGTGCCGGCGCAGCAGGCCTTGCCACTGCCTCCAGCCTGATGGCACGCGATTCGTCCCTCGATGTGGCAATCATTGATCCGGCCGAGGTTCATTACTACCAACCTGGCTGGACGCTGGTCGGTGCTGGCGTGTTCCAGCCCAAGAGCACGGTGCGTAGTATGGCCTCGGCTATTCCCAAGGGAGTGACCTGGATCAAGGGTGCCGCACAGTTCTTCGACCCTCAGGCGCAGACGGTGCAGTTGGAGGATGGTCGGCTGATCAGTTATGCACAACTGGTTGTCTGTCCGGGCCTCAAGCTTGACTGGGATGCGATTGAAGGCCTGAGTGAAACCTTGGGGCGCAATGGTGTGACCTCCAACTACCGTTATGACCTGGCGCCTTACACCTGGCAGCTGGTTCAGCAGTTGGAGAAAGGCAAGGCCCTGTTCACCCAGCCACCGATGCCGATCAAGTGCGCTGGCGCACCGCAGAAGGCCCTGTACCTGTCGTGCGATCATTGGTTGCGCAGCGGCCGTCTGGACAATATCCAGGCACGGTTCTTCAATGCCGGCGCGGTGTTGTTCGGGGTGGCCGACTACGTGCCTGCGCTGATGGAGTACATCGACAAGTATGCGGTCGATCTGAACTACGCCCATCGTCTGGTAGCGGTGGATGGGCCGGCGAAGCAGGCAACCTTTGTGCGTTCCCTGCCTGACGGCAGCAGCGAAACCCTGGTGCAGCCATTCGATATGCTGCATGTGGTGCCCCCGCAAGTGCCGCCGACGTTCATACGTAACAGCCCCTTGTCGGACGCAGCGGGTTGGATCGATGTCGATCCGGCAACCCTGCGCCACCGTCGTTTTGCCAATATCCATGGCCTTGGCGATGCCACCAACACCACGAATGCCAAGACCGCCGCCGCTGCGCGCAAGCAGGCCCCTGTGGTTGCCAATAACGTACTGGTCGCGTTGGGGCGCCTGGCGGATGTCGTGCACTACGACGGATACGGTTCCTGCCCGTTGACCGTGGAGCGCGGCAAGATCGTGTTGGCCGAGTTCACCTATGGCGGCAAGGTTGCCCCAAGCTTCCCTCGTTGGCTGCTTGATGGGCGTAAGCCGACCCGTCTGGCCTGGCTGTTGAAGGAGCGTATCCTGCCGCCGCTGTACTGGCGTTGCATGCTCAAAGGCCGTGAGTGGATGGCCAAGCCGTTACCCGCACCACGTGAGGCCCATCAGTGATCGAGCATGAATTTCTGGGGGCCGGGCTGGGCGCGGTCATTGGGGCCATTCTTGCGCTGACCGGTGCTGGCGGTGGCATTCTTGCCGTGCCGCTTCTGGTGTTCGGTTTGGGCTTGTCGATGGCCGAAGCTGCGCCCGTTGGCTTGCTGGCGGTGGGCCTGGCCGCAGGCGTTGGTGCAGTGCTGGGTTTGCGTCAGGGCGTGGTGCGCTACCGTGCAGCGCTGTTCGTTGCCTCGCTGGGGTTGCTCACGGCGCCACTGGGCTTGCTGTTGGCGCATCGGCTGCCCAACGCGCCGTTGGCGTTGGCCTTTGCCGTGGTGCTGATCTATGTCTGCGTGCGGATGTTGCTCAAGGCGCGGCATGAACTGAAAGGGGGGTGTGGATCGCTGCCGCGTGATGTTCAGCCCTGTGTCCTGAACCCTCTGCAGGGGCGCCTGCGGTGGACGTTGCCCTGTGCCCGTGCGCTGGCCTTCACGGGCCTGCTCTCCGGGCTGCTGTCGGGTTTGCTGGGGGTGGGCGGTGGCTTTGTAATCATTCCGGCCTTGACCCGCTACACCAACCTGGAGATGAGGAGCATTGTCGCCACTTCACTGGCGGTGATTGCCCTGGTGTCTGTTGGCAGTGTGGTGAGTGCCAGCCTGGGCGGTGTGATGCATTGGAGCGTTGGCCTGCCCTTTGCCATTGGCGCGGTGGTCGGTTTGGTCATCGTCCGGCAGTTTGCACACAAAGTCGCCGGGCCTCGACTTCAGCAGGTGTTTGCTCTGGTCGGCATTGCCGCCGCCCTGCTGCTCATGGTCAAGACCCTGGGCGCCTGATACGGCGCCCTACTCGGCCAGCAAGGCGCTCTGCTCTTCGGCGCAGAGTGCCAGCAGGTAGTCCCAAACCACTCTCAAGCGTACCGACTTGTGCAGCTCGCGACGGGTGCAGATCCAGTAACTGCGCTGGATGGTTTCGCTGGGCAGCACGCGTACCAGCCCCGGGTCGTGACGGGCCATGTAGTTGGGCAGCACAGCGATACCCAACCCCGCCCGTGCAGCTTGATGTTGAGCGATCACACTGGTGCTGCGGAAAACCACATTCGGAGCTCGACAGAAGCTGTTGAGAAACAGCAGCTCCTGGCTGAACAGCAGGTCGTCTACATAACCAATCCAGTTATGCCGAGCCAGGTCTTCGCGGCAGTTCAAAAGCGGCGCCTGTGCCAGGTAATCAGGGCTGGCATACAGAGCCAGGCGGTAATCAGTGAGCTTGCGGGTGATCAGCAGGTCGGCATTGGGGCGTTCCAGATGAATGCTGATTTCGGCTTCGCGGTTGAGGATGCTGACGAAGCGTGGCACGGCCACCAACTCCACCTCCAGCCCCGGATAGCGCTCGAACAGGCCAGCCATACGTGGGGTGAAGAACATGATGCCGATGCCTTCGGTGACGCCCAGGCGAATCTTGCCCAGCGGCGTCATGGCCTGGGTAATTTCTTCCTGGGCCAGCAGGGCAACGTTTTCCATGGCTTCGGCGTGCTTGAGCAGGGCCTGGCCGGACGGGGTCAGTTCGTAGCCTTGGGCATGCTGTACGAACAAGGGGGTGCCCAGGCTTTGTTCGATGCTTTCAATATGCCGGGCCACCGTGCTGTGGGTAGTGTTGAGGCGCTTGGCGGCGGTCAGTAGCCGGCCACTGCGCTGCAACTCGAGAAAAAACCGCAGATCATTCCAGTCGAACATGCTTTTCCTTGTGAATCAGGTATTCACGTGCGTTGTTCTAAAACGCACAGCACTTGAGCGAAATCTAACGTTTTCATCGCGAAATTAATCAATAACATGGACCGGGACAAGAATAATAAATAGGCGCGAGGTCCCTCATGGCATCAGCCGATCATTCCTACGACTATGTCATCGTCGGCGCTGGCCCTGCCGGCTGTCTCCTGGCCAATCGGCTTTCTGCCGATCCGGGTTGCCGGGTGCTGCTGCTGGAAGCAGGGGGGCGCGATAACTATCCGTGGATTCACATCCCTGTCGGTTACCTCTATTGCATTGGTAACCCGCGCACCGACTGGTGCTTCAAGACCCAGGCTCAACCCGGTTTGCAAGGCCGCAGCTTGGGCTATCCACGGGGCAAGGTGCTGGGCGGCTGTTCCTCGATCAACGGCATGATCTACATGCGTGGCCAGGCTCAGGACTATGACCGCTGGGCAGAGGCAGGCAACCCCGGCTGGGCCTGGAAGGATGTCTTGCCACTGTTCAAAACCAGCGAAAAGCATTTTGCCGGTGCCAGCGACGTGCATGGTGCTGACGGTGAGTGGCGAGTCGAGCAACAGCGTTATTCCTGGGCGATTCTCGACGCGTTTCGCGAAGCGGCGGCCCAGAGCGGCATTGCCAGCGTGAGTGATTTCAACGGCGGCGATAACCAGGGTTGTGGATATTTTCAGGTCAACCAGCGCTCCGGTGTGCGTTGGAATGCATCAAAAGCTTTTCTGCGGCCGGTTCAGGCGCGGGCCAATCTGACCGTACTGACCGATGTTCTGGTCGACAACCTGGTACTGGAAGACGGGCGTGCCACGGCAGTCAATGCTCGTTGGCAGGGCAACTGGCAACGCTTTACGGCGCGCCGAGAGATCGTTCTGTGTGCTGGTGCGGTTGGCTCTCCAGGCATTCTCCAACGTTCCGGCATCGGTCCACGACTTCTTCTTGAGCGCTTGGGCATCGCTGTACGGCACGAACTTCCAGGGGTTGGCGGCAACCTGCAGGATCACCTGCAGTTACGCCTGATCTACCAGGTCAGCAATGTCCGAACCCTGAATCAGGTCGCCAACAGCCTGTGGGGCAAGGTCGGCATGGGCTTGCGCTACCTGTACGACCGTAGCGGGCCATTGGCGATGGCGCCGAGCCAATTGGGGGCCTTCGTGCGCTCCGGGCCGGAGCAGGCCAGCGCCAACCTGCAGTATCACGTGCAGCCGTTGTCACTGGAGCGTTTTGGTGAGCCGCTGCATCGCTTCCCGGCCTTCACTGCATCGGTCTGTAACCTGCGCCCGGCCAGCCGTGGCCGGGTCGACATCGGTTCGGCAGATCCAGCAGCCGCACCAACCATCGATCCCAATTACCTCAGTGACCCGCAGGACCTAAAGGTTGCCGCCCAGGCCATCCGCCTCACCCGGCAGATCGTGCAGGCACCTGCCCTGGCGCCTTTCCAGCCGCGGGAATACCTGCCGGGTTCGGCGCTGCAGACCGAGGAACAGCTGTACGAAGCGGCCGGCAAGATCGGTACCACCATCTTCCATCCGGTCGGTACGTGTCGTATGGGCAGCGGGCCGCTGGATGTAGTGGATGCTCAATTGCGTGTACACGGCGTATCCGGCCTGCGTATCGCCGATGCGTCGATCATGCCGCAGATTGTCTCGGGCAATACCTGCTCGCCGACCCTGATGATCGCCGAGAAGGCGGCACAGCTGATACTCAACAATGCGGCAAGCCCAAGGGGGACCGTTACAGCGGCAGTCGTTACACCCTGATCTGACAGGGTGATGTGGTAAACGGAGCGCCGGATGCAGTCGCCCGGCACCGACAGTGGAACAACAACAATAATCACTGTGGCCTCAAGGCCGAGGACAACAACGATGTCGGACTACATCCAAGAGCGTGGCGCGGCAACGGTGGTGAATAGCCGCCGGGAAGAACGCAAGATCATCTTTGCGTCATCCCTCGGGACGGTTTTCGAGTGGTATGACTTTTTCCTCTATGGCGCCCTGGCGGCCGTCATCAGCAAGCAGTTCTTTGCCGGGGTCAACGACACCACAGCCTTTATCTTCGCCTTGATGGCCTTTGCTGCCGGTTTCCTGGTACGCCCATTCGGGGCGCTGGTATTCGGCCGCCTGGGTGACATGATCGGGCGCAAGTACACCTTTCTGGTGACCATTGTGCTGATGGGCCTGTCGACCTTTGCCGTGGGCTTGTTGCCGACCTATGCGAGCATTGGCATTGCCGCACCGATCATTCTGGTGGTGTTGCGCATGCTTCAGGGGTTGGCGCTTGGTGGTGAGTATGGCGGCGCCGCGACCTATGTTGCCGAGCATGCCCCGCCCGGCAAGCGTGGCTTCCATACCGGTTTCATCCAGTCCACAGCCACCCTGGGGTTGCTGCTGTCCCTGCTGGTGGTGTTGGCCAGCCGTTACGTCAGTGGTGATCAGTTCGAAGTCTGGGGCTGGCGCCTGCCGTTCCTGCTGTCTATTGTGCTGCTGGCGATCTCCACCTGGATTCGCATGAGCATGCACGAATCGCCGGCCTTCGTGAAAATGAAGGCTCAGGGTAAAACCAGCCGTGCGCCGATTCGTGAGTCCTTCGGCTCCTGGGAAAACCTCAAGGTGGTCTTCACCGCGCTGTTCAGTATCAATGCCGGGCAGGCCGTGACGTTCTACACCGCGCAGTTCTACGTGCTGTTTTTCCTGACCCAGATGCTCAAGATGGACCCTGGCCAGGCCAACACCTTGTTGATCATCAGCGTGGTCATCGGTGCGCCGTTCTTCGTCTTCTTCGGCTGGCTGTCGGACCGGGTCGGGCGCAAGCCGATCCTGATGACAGGCCTGCTGTTGGCCACCCTGCTCTACTTTCCGTTGTTCAAAGCCCTGAGCCATTACGCCAACCCGCAGATCGACGCAGCCAGCCGCCAGGCGCCGATTGTGGTCATTGCCGATCCACAAGGCTGTACCTTCCAGTTCGATCCGGTGGGCAAGGCGCGTTTCGACAGCCAATGCGACAAGGTCAAGACGTTCCTGGTCAAGCAGGGCCTGCCTTACAGTTCCGAGACGGCAGCCGCTGGCAGCCCTGTGGTCGTGTCCATTGGCGATCAGCAAATCAGTGGTTTCGATGAAGCGGCGATGCGTGCAGCCATCGACAAGGCGGGTTACCCAGCCAAGGCAGATGCGGCCTCGGTGAACCAGCCGATGGTGGTTTTGCTGATCGTGGTGATGATCCTGATTGCGACCATGACCTATGGCCCGCTGGCGGCGGTGATGGTCGAGCTGTTCCCGACCCGCATTCGCTACACCTCGATGTCGCTGCCCTACCACATTGGCAACGGTTGGTTTGGTGGCTTCCTGCCGACGGTGTCATTCGCCTTGGTGGTGTACACCGGCGATATCTTCTACGGCCTCTGGTACCCGGTGTTGATTACCGGCATCAGCCTGGTGGTGGGGCTGTTCTGCTTGAAAGAAACCCGCGACGTGGACATCGACAAGGTCTGATCTGATGGCATAAAAAAAACCGGCGTAAACGCCGGTTTTTTTATGCCGTGAAAAAACTTATGCACGATTTTCAGAAAACAGTCATACAGAGAAATAAGTATTTAAATTAAGCACTTAGCTCATCGTAGTGGTGATTTATCAAAATACTGTACACAAGTTATCCACAGATCGTCAGTGTGTGCTCTGGGCTTCATTTTGCGCCACGGGCGGCAGGGAGCCCATGTCGCGTTGGGTCTGCTCGTTCCAGGCTGCTGCGCGGTCATTGAGCTCGGCGATAGCCCGTGGCCCGGTGCCTTCGGCCCACATTGGCGCACCGATGACGACCTCGATGGTGCCGGGCAATTTACCCCAGCCTTCCTTGGGCCAGTACTTGCCAGCGTTGTGGGCGATCGGCAGCACCGGCAGCCCGGCATTTACCGCCAAGGCGGTACCGCCACGGGAGAACTTGCCGATGGTGCCAAATGGCACACGGGTGCCTTCCGGGAAAATCAGAACCCAGATGTTTTGCTTGAGCAGCTTGTCCCCTTCGCTGGCGACCTGTTTCAACGCGGCCTTGGGGTTGTCGCGATCAATGGCAATGGGCTTGAGCATGGCCATCGCCCAGCCAAAGAACGGTACATAAAGCAGTTCGCGCTTGAGCACCTGGCTCAAGGGCTGGAAATAGGCGGAGAGGAAAAAGGTCTCCCAGGTGCTCTGGTGATTGGAAAGAATCACACAGGGCTGTTCAGGAATGTTCTCAGCCCCGGTTACCTTGAACCGTATACCGAGAAAAACCCGAACCAGAAGCAGTGCGAAACGGCACCAATACACGTTGATGAAACGGTATCGGGCGCGGAACGACAGGAACGGCGCAATAAAAAAGCTCAGGGTGCACCAGAGCAAGGAGCTGGTACCCAACAGCAGGTAAAAAAGAAAGATTCTGATCGCCTGCAGGATCGACATAGCGGCATGTACCGTTGCGGGCTCGCCCGCCTGTTGGAGTGCACCGGGGGAACGCTCGTCGCAGAACCACTACTGCGGCCCTGGAGGCGACGAATATTCGGCGGCGCTCTACGTGTGGATAAGTGCTCTGGCGACGGCCGCCAGATCCTCGAAAACCAAGGTGCCTGCTGGTAGCCCTTTGCTCAGGGTCCGTTCACCCTTCCCGGTTTTTACCAGAACGGGTTGTGCATCGACGGCCAGCGCAGCTTCCAAGTCACCCTTGCTGTCACCGACAAACCAAAGTCCGGCCAATTCCACGGCATAGTGCGCAGCAATGGTCTTGAGCATACCCGGCTTCGGCTTGCGACAATCGCAACCGTCATCCGGGCCGTGCGGACAATGGACTATCAGGCCGACCTCGCCACCCTGCTCGGCCACCAGGCCGCGCAAGCGTTCATGCATGGCGTCGAGGGTGGCCGTGGGGTAGTAGCCGCGTGCGATGCCGGACTGGTTGGTGGCGACTGCCACCGTCCAGCCGGCTTTGCTCAACTGCGCGATCGCTTCGATCGAGCCGGGGATCGGTATCCACTCCTCCACCGACTTGATGTACGCGTCGGAGTCCTCGTTGATCACCCCGTCCCGATCGATAATCAGCAGTTTCAAGGCTTACCCCAGCAGCGAGATGTCAGCTACGCCCAGGAACAGACCGCGCAGGCGGCTGAGCAAGGCATAACGGTTGGCCCGCACTTTGGCGTCTTCGGCGTTGACCATCACTGCCTCGAAGAAGGCATCGACCGGTTCACGCAGGGCTGCCAGACGTGCCAGCGACTCGCTGTACTGACGCGCTGCGGCCATTGGCTGCACCGCTTGATCGGCTTGCTGAATCGCCGAGTACAGGGAGAACTCGTTGGCGTTGTCGAAGTACTTCGGCTCGACGTGGTGGGCAACCGTGCCTTCGGCTTTGCTCAGCAGGTTGGAAACCCGCTTGTTCACGGCGGCCAGGGCTTCGGCTTCCGGCAGCTTGCGGAAGGCCTGAACGGCTTGCACGCGCTGGTCGAAGTCCAGTGCGGAACCGGGCTTCAATGCACGGACCGACAGGTAGGTGGCGACGTCGATGCCTTCGTCTTCGTAACGTGCACGCAGGCGGTCGAAGATGAACTCCAGCACCTGATCGGCCAGGCCAGCGGCTTTGACCGTGTGGCCGAACTGGGCCACGGCGAAGGCCACGGCATCGTTCAGGTCCAGGTCCAGCTGCTTCTCGATCAGGATACGCAGCACACCCAGCGCGGCACGGCGCAGGGCATAGGGGTCCTTGCTGCCGGTTGGCAGCATGCCGATGCCAAAGATACCGACCAAAGTGTCGAGCTTGTCGGCGATGGCCACGGCTGCGCCGGTCAGGGTCGACGGCAACTCGGCACCTGCGCCGCGCGGCATGTACTGTTCGTTCAGGGCCAGGGCGACATCTTCCGGCTCACCGTCGTTCAGTGCGTAGTAGTAACCGGCCACGCCTTGCATCTCGGGGAACTCGCCGACCATCTCGGTGGCCAGGTCGCACTTGGACAGCAAACCAGCACGGGCGGCACGCTTGGCATCGCCGCCGATATGCGGAGCGATGAAGGCGGCCAGCTTGGCGACGCGCTCGGCTTTGTCGAAGACACTGCCCAGCTGGGCCTGGAAGACGACGTTCTGCAGGCGCAGGTTGAAGCTTTCCAGGGACTGCTTCTTGTCTTGCTTGAAGAAGAACTCGGCGTCGGTCAGGCGTGGGCGCACGACTTTCTCGTTACCCTGGATGATCTGCTTCGGATCACGGCTCTCGACGTTGGCCACGGTGATGAAGCGCGGCAGCAGCTTGCCGTCGATGTCCAGCAGGCAGAAGTACTTCTGGTTGTCCTGCATGGTGGTGATCAGGGCTTCCTGTGGCACTTCGAGGAAGCGTTCCTCGAACGAGCAGACCAGCGGCACAGGCCATTCAACCAGCGCGGTCACTTCGTCGAGCAGTGCCGGTGGCACGATCGCGGTGCCTTCCTGTTGCATCGCCAGCTCAGCGGTACGTTTGCTGATCAGCTCACGGCGCTCGGCGAAGTCGGCCAGTACGTAGGCCTTGCGCAGGTCTTCCTGGTAGCTGGCCGGCGAGCTGATGCGTACGTTTTCCGGGTGGTGGAAACGGTGGCCTCGGGATTCACGGCCGGCTTTCTGGGCAAGGATGGTGCAATCGACCACTTCATCGCCCAGCAGCATGACCAGCCACTGGGTTGGACGGACGAACTCTTCCTTGCGCGCGCCCCAACGCATGCGCTTGGGAATCGGCAGGTCGTTCAGCGAGTCTTCAACGATGGTCGGCAGCAGGCTGGCGGTGGCCTTGCCCGGAATGTGCTGGGAGAAGCGCAGCTTGGCGCCGCTCTGGTCGATTTGCGCCAGCTCTACGCCGCACTTCTTGGCGAAGCCCAGGGCCGCCTGGGTCGGGTTGCCTTCGGCATCGAACGCGGCCTGGCGCGGTGGGCCATCGACATTGATGCTGCGGTCAGGCTGCTGGGTATCGAGTTGACGGATCAATACCGCCAGGCGACGTGGCGCGGCGAACACGACCTTGTCGCTGTAGTTCAGGCCGGCAGCTTGCAGGCCTTTTTCGATACCGGCGAGGAAAGCGTCGCCCAGGGCGCTCAGGGCCTTGGGTGGCAGTTCTTCGGTGCCCAGTTCAACCAGGAAATCTTGAGCACTCATTGTGCAGCCTCCAGCTTAGCCAACACTTCATCACGCAATTCAGGGGATGCCATCGGGAAGCCCAGCTTGGCGCGGGCTTGCAGGTAGCTTTGTGCCACGGCCCGGGCCAGGGTCCGTACACGCAGGATGTAACGCTGACGCTCGGTTACCGAGATGGCGCGGCGGGCGTCGAGCAGGTTGAAGGTATGCGATGCCTTGAGAACCATTTCATAGGTTGGCAGCGGCAGTTCCAGCTCGATCAGGCGGTTGGCTTCGCTTTCGTAGAAGTCGAACAGCTCGAACAGCTTCTCGACGTTGGCGTGTTCGAAGTTGTAGGTCGACTGCTCCACTTCGTTCTGATGGAACACGTCGCCGTAGGTCACCTTGCCGAACGGGCCGTCGGTCCAGACCAGGTCGTAGACCGAGTCGACACCCTGCAGGTACATCGCCAGACGTTCCAGGCCATAGGTGATCTCACCGGTGACCGGGAAGCACTCGATACCGCCCACTTGCTGGAAGTAGGTGAACTGGGTGACTTCCATGCCGTTGAGCCAGATTTCCCAGCCCAGACCCCAGGCGCCGAGGGTCGGCGATTCCCAGTTGTCTTCAACGAAGCGAATGTCGTGGACCAGTGGGTCAAGACCGATGGCCTTCAGCGAGCCCAGGTACAGTTCCTGGAAGTTCGCCGGGTTCGGCTTGAGCACCACCTGGAATTGGTAGTAGTGCTGCAGGCGGTTAGGGTTTTCGCCATAACGGCCGTCAGCCGGGCGACGGCTTGGCTGTACATAGGCGGCGTTCCAGGTTTCCGGGCCGACGGCGCGCAGGAACGTGGCGGTATGGAAAGTGCCGGCGCCTACTTCCATATCGTAGGGCTGAAGTACCACACAACCTTGCTCGGCCCAGTAGTTCTGCAGGGCGAGAATCAAG
>NZ_MBPN01000061.1 GCF_001695625.1 Pseudomonas defluvii | reverse complement strand
GTGCAGTTCGAGGTCGGTAGTGTGATGTTGGTGGAAAAGTTTGTTCAGCGCGGGTTGGCCCTGGGGTTGGTGGCCGCACCCATTGCCCGTGGTTTCAAGGGGGTGGTGGCCTTGCCGGTCAGTGATGCCCCCGTGCGCCATGTCTACGCGATTTGGTCGAATTCGCCGTCGCCGGCCGCCAAGGCGTTCCTGCAGGTGCTGGAACGCTGTCTTGATGCCAGGGCCAACAACTACTGAACGGCAATCACCTCATAGTCCTGGCGTACCCCGGCCAGAACCAGGCTGACGGCGTCGCCTTCCTGCTTGCCCATCAGGCTCTGGCCCAGTGGCGAGCGGGGAGTGATGACGGTAATCAGGGTTTGCGCCTGGGTGATCGTGAGGCCGGCGGCTTCAGGGCCGATGAACAGATGCCGTTGATTGCCGTTTTCCGCTTCCAGGGTCACCAGGTTGCTGACCTGAATGCCGCGTTCCGGGTCGTAGGGGCGCAGCAGGAGCTGTTGGTAGGCAATTCGTCCCTGGCGGATTTCTTCTGTGCGGCGTGCCTGGCCTGTGGCCAGGTATGAGGCTTCCAGGCCCAGGGTGTCGTATTTGTTCTCGGCGATGTTCTCTTCGTGGGTCGCGGTTTCATAAGCGGTCTGGGCCGCGCGCTGGGCAACCTCCAGGTCAATACCCAGTTTTTCGATGATCTGTTGCAGCAGTTCGGCCTTGTTCATGTCAGTTGCAAAATTCCAGGACGTTGGCGCGGCTTTTATCGGTTGGTGCAGTGCGGTTCTGTTGCAGCCAGAACTGGCACTTGGGGTTGGACAGGTTACGTGGATTGCTTTCCATCTGCTCCTCGGCCTGCTGCACTTCCTGTTTGCGCAGTATTTCCTTGTAGCGCTCGAACATCGGGTTATCGGCCGCAGCAGGTTGTTGTGGGGCCTGTACCGGGGCTGGGCGCAGGGTTTCAACCGCCTGGCTCAGCGGCGCGGTGGCTTGCGGCGCAAAATGCAGGGCCAGCCAGACGGTCAGCGCGATGGCGGCGAACCCCAGCCACAGGCCCAGGGCAATGCAGATGATCAATTGAAACGGCTTGAGGGTAATGCTCAGGGCGTGACGTCTTGCGCGAAAGGGCATGGCAGCCTCCTGGCCAGGGCGAGGAAAATGCAATTGTCGCATGCCGTTCCGGGTTTTTTCAGTGTCGGTGCTTTTGTCTGCGATGATTTATCCGGACAATCCACGCTTTTTTCTGACCGATACCTGAGGTGCCTCACATGAATGCTTCCTGGGACATCTTCTGTCGTGTGGTCGATAACTATGGCGATATCGGCGTCACCTGGCGCCTGGCCCGGCAGTTGGTGACGGAACAGGGGCTGGCGGTGCGTCTGTGGGTGGATGATCTGGGGGCGTTCGTACGTATTTGTCCACAGGCTGATCCGGCTGCCGGGCAACAGTGGCAGCAGGGCGTTCAGGTCTGCCAGTGGCCCGTCGATTGGCAGCCGACCCCGGTGGCCGATGTCGTGATCGGAGCCTTTGGCTGTCAGCTGCCGCCTGCCTACGTTCAGGCCATGCTGGAACACCCGACGCCGGTACTGTGGTTGAACCTTGAGTACCTCAGTGCCGAGGATTGGGTTGAGGGGTGTCACGGGTTGCCGTCGCCTCAGGCCAATGGGCTGCGCAAGGTTTTTTTCTTTCCGGGTTTTACCACCAGGACGGGCGGGCTGCTGCGTGAAGCGAGCCTGTTGGCGCGGCGTCAGGCGTTTGAGCAGGATCCGCTGGCGCGTCAGGCGTTTTTGCGGGGCATTGGCGTGCAACCACACGCCAATGCCCGGCTGATTTCATTGTTTGCCTATGAAAACCCAGGGGTGGCCAGTTGGCTCGAGGCCCTGGCTACCGACAGTCGGCCCAACCATCTGCTGGTGCCCGAAGGGCGCATTCTGGGTGATGTGCAGGCGTGGCTGGGGGAGACAGGTCTGGTGCCCGGCAGCATCGCTCGCCGTGGTGCGCTGACCGTGCAGATCCTGCCGTTTGTCAGCCAGGACGAGTACGACCAGTTGTTATGGTGCTGCGATTTCAATGCGGTGCGCGGGGAGGACTCGTTTGTCCGTGCGCAGTGGGCTGGGCGCCCACTGCTCTGGCATATCTATGTGCAGGAAGCGTACGCCCACTGGGAAAAACTCGAGGCCTTTCTGGAGCACTACACCCAAGGTCTGTCGGCAGCGGCGAGTGCCGCGTTGGTGGATCTCTGGCGTGCCTGGAACATGGATCGTGATATGGGGCCGGCCTGGCAACAGCTGCTTGCGCACTGGCCGGAACTGGATGCGCACGCCCGGCGTTGGTGCGCTACGCAGGCCGCTCAGCCGGACCTTGCCACGACGCTGGTACAGTTTTACCGAAATTGGCTATGATATGCGGCCTCGATTTTTGTAAATCCATCCAAATTCGGATATCTCGTAATGAAAACTGGTAAAGAGCTGAAACCCGGTACCGTACTGCGGATCGACAACGACCCGTGGCTGGTTCAGAAAGCGGAATTCACCAAGTCGGGCCGTAACAGCGCGATCATGAAGACCAAGCTGAAAAACCTGCTGACCGGCTACAAGACTGAAACCGTTTACGGTGCAGACGACAAGCTGGACGACGTGATCCTGGATCGCAAAGAAGCGACCCTGTCGTTCATCAGCGGTGACTCCTACACCTTCATGGACACCTCCGACTACACCATGTACGAACTGAACGCCGAAGACATCGAGGCCGTTCTGCCGTACATCGAAGAAGGCATGGAAGACATCTGCGAAGCCGTATTCTTCGAAGGCCGTCTGGTTTCCGTTGAGCTGCCGACCACCATCAGCCGTCAGGTTGTGTACACCGAAAACGCCGCACGTGGCGACACTTCGGGCAAGGTCATGAAGCCAGCCAAACTGAAGAACGGTACCGAGATCTCGGTTGCTGACTTCATCCAGATCGACGAGTTCATCGACATCGACACTCGCGACAACAGCTTCAAGGGCCGTTCCAAGAAGTAATTTCCTGGCGCCCACGAAAAACCCGGCCTTTGCCGGGTTTTTTTGTGTCTGCAGTGCCGTGAAAGGGGGGCTTACTGCCAGCGCAGCTCACTGCGCAACGCCAGGTCCCATGGCGGTACCGGGCTGAAGCGGCTCTTGAGGAACTCAAGCAGCAAGCGGCTGCGGGAGTTGGTTTCGTGCTCCAGGCGCAAGGCATAGATGCCGCTGCTTTCCGCTGCTGGCAGGCCGTTGTCGCAGAACAGCGGCAGCAGCTCCCCGCGTAGCAGGTACTCGCTGATCAACCAGGTCGGCAGGTGGGCGATGCCCAGCCCGGCCAGTGCGCCGAACAACAGGGTTTCTGCGTTGTTGGCGCTCATGCGCATGCGTGAGGGCCGCAGCAGGCGCATCTGTCCGTCGATGGCAAAACGCCAGGCGAACGGCGGGGCCAGGCCGTCCCAGTCCAGGCCATCATGTTCTGGCAGTTCCTGCGGGCTGCTCGGCACACCGCGCTGTTCCAGGTAGGCCGGGCTGGCGCAGGCAATGCGCACCATGTAGGCCAAGGGTGTCGCTACCAGGCGGGTATCGGCCAGTGGCCCGGCACGCAGCACCAGATCGACTTCGCCCAGGTGCGCGCCATGCAAGTCGACGAAGCTGTCGATCAGGCGCAGTTGAACATCCAGGCCTGGGTAGGCCACCAGGAAATCAGCGATTGCAGGCGCCAGATGACGGCGTCCGAACGCGGCGGGCGCATCAATGCGAATCAGGCCTTCAGGCGCGTTGCTCAGTGACACGGCTTCGGCCCGTGCCAGGCGCAGTTCTTCAACGATACGCCGGGCGCGCTCGGCGAATGCGTTACCAGCTGGGGTGGGACGCACCGCGTGGGTGCTGCGCACGAACAGTCGGCTGCCTACGGCGGCCTCCAGGGCATCGATGCGCCGGGCCACCGCAGACGGCGTTAGCGGGTGGCGTCGGGAGGCCGCGGAAAAGCTGCCTGCCGCCAGAACATCGAGGAAAAGGCTGAGTTGTTCGGTGAGGGCATCAGGGTTCATCGGCTGTATCGCCTTTGCGTAATTGGCATAGCCATTGTGCGTTGCTGTGCGTTTCCCTACTAGCCCTGGCTGGGTAGCATGTGGCGATTGATGACCTTCAAGGGGCCGGAATGATCGAGTGGATGATGTACATCGCGTTGGGCGCCGCCTTGGGTACGATGGGTGGGTTGTTTGGCATCGGCGGCGGCTTGATCGCGATTCCTGCGCTGGGCCTGCTGTTTGGCCTCGATCAGCAATTGGCACAGGGCACTGCGTTGGTGATGGTGGTGCCTAACGTGTTGTTGGCCCTGTGGCGCTACCATCAGCGCAACCGGATTGCCTTGCAGCATGCGTTGCCGCTGGCCGCAGCGGGCTTTGTCTTTGCCTGGCTGGGGTCGATCTGGGCCGTGGGCCTGGATGCTGGCGCGATGCGTCTGGGCTTTGTCGGTTTCCTGATCGCGCTGGTGGTCTGGAACCTGGCGCGCATGTTCATGCGCAGCACGCCGCCCTCGAGCGAGTTGCGCCAACCCTGGCCGTGGTTGGGCCTGTTGGGTAGTGGCGCCGGCGTTGTGGGTGGCCTGTTCGGTGTGGGCGGTGCGGTGATTGCCACGCCGGTGCTGACCAGCGTGTTCGGCACGACTCAAGTGGTCGCCCAAGGCCTTTCGCTGGCGTTGGCGGCGCCCAGCACGGCGGTAACTCTGGTCACATATGGCGTGCATCAGCACGTGGATTGGAGCATGGGCGTTCCCTTGGCGCTGGGCGGGCTGCTCAGCATCAGTTGGGGGGTAAAATTGGCCCATGCCCTGCCGGAGAAGGTGCTGCGTTCGCTGTTCTGCGGGTTTCTGGTGTTGTGTGCGGTGATGCTGGCGTTCAAGGTGTGAGGCGGACACATCGGTGTGCTACCCAAGCCAGGGTCCTTGAGCGTCAGGACCGTGGCTTGGGCTTTGGCGTTTGTGTCGGCGCGTACAGGTCTAGCGACGCACCTGCTTGAGGGTTTCGGCAATCAGGAAGGCCAGCTCCAGTGACTGGTCCGCGTTCATGCGTGGGTCGCAGTGGGTATGGTAGCGGTCCGACAGTGCATCTTCGGTGATCGGACGGGCGCCGCCGATACACTCGGTGACGTTCTGCCCGGTCATCTCGATGTGGATACCGCCGGCATGGCTGCCTTCGGCCTGATGTACCTGGAAGAACTGTTTGACCTCGCTGAGGATCTGCGCAAAGTCTCGGGTCTTGTAGCCGCTGCTCGCCTTGATGGTGTTGCCGTGCATGGGGTCGGAACTCCAGAGCACCTTGCGCCCCTCACGTTCCACGCTGCGAATCAGCGCCGGCAAGTGGTCGCCGACTTTTTCCGCGCCCATGCGCACGATCAGGTTGAGGCGCCCCGGGTCGTTTTCCGGGTTGAGCACGTCAATCAGGCGAATCAATTCCTCGGTGTTCATGCTTGGGCCGACCTTGACCCCAATGGGGTTGTTCACCCCGCGCAGGAACTCGACATGCGCGCCGTCGAGCTGGCGGGTGCGGTCGCCAATCCAGAGCATGTGCGCCGAGCAGTCGTACCAGTCGTTGGTCAGGCTGTCGCGGCGCACGAAGGCTTCTTCGTAGTTGAGCAGCAGCGCTTCATGGGCGGTGAAGAAACTGGTTTCGCGCAGCTGCGGTGCGCTGTCCAGGCCACAGGCGCGCATGAAGGCCAGGGTTTCGTCGATGCGGTCGGCCAGTTGGCTGTACTTCTCGGCCAGGGCCGAGTTAGCGATGAAGTCCAGGTTCCACTTGTGCACCTGATGCAGGTCGGCAAACCCGCCCTGGGCAAAGGCGCGCAGCAGGTTCAGGCTGGCAGTGGACTGGTGGTAGGCCTGCAGCAGGCGCTCTGGATCAGGCACGCGGCTTTTTTCATCGAAACCAATGCCGTTGACGATGTCGCCGCGATAAGCGGGGAGGGTGACACCGGCGATGGTTTCGTCGCCCGCCGAACGGGGTTTGGCAAATTGTCCGGCCATTCGGCCGACTTTCACCACCGGGCAGCCGGCCGCAAAGGTCATGACAATGGCCATTTGCAGGAGCACTTTGAAAGTGTCGCGAATTTTTGCCGCTGAGAACTCCGCGAAGCTTTCGGCGCAGTCGCCGCCTTGCAGCAGGAAGGCGCGGCCCTCGGTGACTTCCGCGAACTGACGGCGCAGTTCGCGGGCTTCGCCGGCAAACACCAGCGGTGGATAACTGGCCAGCGTCTGCTCGACCTTGTGCAGGTGCGTCGCGTCAGGGTAGGTCGGTTGTTGCTGGATCGGCAGGGCGCGCCAGCTGTCAGGACTCCAGGGTTGGCTCATCGCAGACTCGGTTGTTATCAGATTATAAAGAGGGCTGGGGTCATGGTAACAGTTGCAAGGCGCCTTGTTGCACTGCCTGCATTGGCGGACAATGGCGGTTTTGCTTGGGCAGGCATCGGTGCCGGGAGACGAGATGACAGAGGAACGGGTAGAGCGGCTGCTGGCCCAGGTTCACGACGAGTACGGCACCATCAGTGTGCTGGAGGTCGAGGACTACCGCTTCCTTGAGTTCGGTGAGGCCATAGAGCAGAGCTGCGTGTTCACGGCCGATCCAAGCTGGCTGGAGTACGACTACACCCGTGCCATGCTGATTGGCGCGTTGTGCCATGCCGAGCCGGAAAGTGCCTTGTTCCTCGGGCTTGGTGCCGGCACCCTGACCCAGGCCTGCCTGAAGTTCCTGCCGCTGGACGATGTCGAGGTGATCGAGCTGCGCCCGGATGTGCCGCGCCTGGCCATTGAGTACCTGGGGCTGGACGACGACCCGCGCCTGTATATCCGCGTGGGCGATGCGGTGGAGCTGCTGGAAACCGCCGAAACCGCCGACCTGATTTTCGTCGACCTGTATACCGATCACGGGCCGAGCGTGGGGCATCTGGCCTGGCGCTTTTTGGAGAACTGCCAGAAACGCCTCAATCCCGGCGGTTGGCTGGTGATCAACCAGTGGGCGGCGGATGACGGCAAGCCGCTGGGGGCTGCGTTGTTGCGCGGGCTGTATCATCGGCACTATTGGGAGCTGCCGGTGAAGGAGGGTAACGTCATTCTGCTGGTTCCGGCAGACCTCGAGCAGACGCTGGACATGCCTGGCCTTGTCGCTCGGGCCGATGCATTGGCACCCCGTCTGGGCTACTCGTTGCAACCGTTGATCGGAGCGATCCGCCCGGCGAGTTGAGGCGGCTGCTGAAATAATCGATTCAGCCCATGCCCCGGGGCGATATGCGCGTAATCCGGGGCGCCGCTCTATGCTGTCATCTTTCGATAAAAAACTCTCACGTGAAGCGCTATTTCAGGTATAGTACGCGCCGGTCTTTTACTAGACCTCGTCTTAGGTAGTGCAATTTCCCGAAGCCAGCTTCGGCTGCGCGTCCGCACAGCGGACTCTCCTTGACGTTCCTTTTTCTTCAATCGTTTTCGCAAATCCCCGCCGACAAAGCTGCCAGGGTGACCCGTGGGTCTTACAAGGCATGCGCAGCTTTGGAGCATGGGTCTTTGCGGATGCACTTAGAGGCAGACCCATGACCCAGGAAACCGGCGGCTTCGCCGCTCTCGACCTTCATCCGAGCATTGTTGCTGCTGTATTGGCTACCGGCTACGAAGAGCCATCCGCCATTCAGCAACAATCGATCCCGATTATTCTCGCCGGTCATGACATGATCGGCCAGGCGCAGACAGGTACCGGTAAAACCGCTGCCTTCGCACTGCCAATCCTGAATCGCATCGACCCGAGCAAGCGCGAGCCGCAAGCCCTGATCCTGGCGCCAACCCGTGAGTTGGCGCTGCAAGTAGCCACCGCCTTTGAAACCTACGCCAAGCAAATGCCGGGCGTAACCGTGGTGGCCGTGTACGGTGGTGCCCCAATGGGCCCACAATTGAAAGCAATCCGTAACGGCGCGCAAATCGTCGTTGCTACCCCGGGCCGTCTCTGCGACCACCTGCGTCGTGATGAGAAAGTCCTGGCGACCGTCAATCACCTGGTGCTCGACGAAGCCGACGAAATGCTCAAGCTGGGCTTCATGGACGACCTGGAAGTCATCTTCAAGGCCATGCCGGAAAGCCGTCAGACCGTACTGTTCTCGGCGACCTTGCCTGCTTCTATCCGTGCCATCGCCGAGCGCCACCTGCGCGATCCGAAGCACGTCAAGATCCAGAGCAAGACCCAGACCGTAACGGCCATCGAGCAGGCTCACCTGATGGTCCACGCGGACCAGAAAGTAGCCGCTGTCCTGCGTTTGCTGGAAGTTGAAGAGTTCGATGCGCTGATCGCCTTCGTACGTACCAAGCAAGCGACCCTGGACCTGGCCAGCGCCCTGGAAGCCAAAGGCTACAAGGCTGCAGCACTGAACGGCGACATCGCCCAGAACCAGCGTGAGCGCGTCATCGACTCGCTCAAGGATGGCCGTCTGGACATCGTCGTCGCGACCGACGTTGCTGCTCGTGGTCTGGACGTACCGCGCATCACTCACGTGTTCAACGTTGACATGCCGTACGATCCTGAGTCTTACGTTCACCGTATTGGCCGTACTGGCCGTGCAGGTCGTGAAGGCCGTGCACTGCTGCTGGTCACCCCGCGTGAGCGTCGCATGCTGCAGGTTATCGAGCGTGTAACGGGCCAGAAAGTTGCCGAAGTTCGCCTGCCGAACGGCCAGGCTGTTCTGGATGCGCGTATCAAGAAGCTGACCAACAGCCTGGCGCCGCTGGTAGCCGACGCTGAGTCGACTCATGGCGACCTGCTGGACCGCCTGACCGCCGACATCGGTTGCAGCCCACGTGCCCTGGCTGCTGCCCTGCTGCGCAAAGCAACCAACGGTCAGGCGCTGACCCTGGAAGCGGTTGAGCGTGAGCAGCCACTGGTGCCGACCTACACTCCGCGTGAGCGTACTGCGGGTGATCGTCCAGAGCGCAGTGATCGTGAGCGTCGTGCGCCAATGCCGCTGGGCGAAGGTCGCGCTCGTTGCCGTACCGCGCTGGGTGCGCGTGATGGTATCGCTGCCAAGAACCTGCTCGGCGCTATCCTCAACGAGGGTGGCCTGGCACGTGAAGCAATCGGTCGCATCCAGGTGCGTGACAGCTTCAGCCTGGTTGAGCTGCCAGAAGACGGTCTTGAGCGTCTGCTGACCAAGCTCAAGGACACTCGCGTTGCCGGCAAGCAGCTGAAGCTGCGTCGCTACCGCGAAGATTGATCCGCGCGTCATAAAAAATCCCCGACTGGTTCGGGGATTTTTTTTGCCTGTCGCCTGGGGGAATGGCTCAGTCGAAGCGGTAAATGTCCATTCCCAATGCACCCAGGGTGAAGCCTTGGTGAACAATGCTGAAATGCTCGCCTGCGCCGCGAGCGAAGTACAGCGGCAGCAAGTGTTCATCGCTGGGGTGGTTGCGCACCGCAAACGGTGCCTGGCGGCGATAGTCCAGCAGCGCGGCATCGTCACCGGCTTCGAGCTTTTCCACCATCCAGTCGCGGAATGCCAGTGCCCAGGGTTCTACGCTGTCCGGGCCTGCGTGCCAGGATAGCTCGCGCAGATTGTGGGTGATGCTGCCGGAGCCAATCAGCAGGATGTTTTCCTGGCGCAGCGCAGCCAGGGCATTACCAACCCGTTCCTGTAACTGTGGGCCCAGGTGGCTGGGCAGGGACACTTCTACGACCGGAATGTCGGCCTGTGGATACATCAGTGACAGCGGTACCCAGGCGCCATGGTCGAATGGGCGCTGTGGGTCGAGCGAAGCCGTCAGGCCGGCGCTCTTGAGCTGCTCGACAATCTGGGCTGCCAGTGCTGGTGCGCCGGGGGCAGGGTACTGAACGGCAAAGAGTGCCGGTGGAAAGCCGCCAAAGTCATGCCAGGTTTTCGGGCTTGGGTGGCTGCTCACGCACAACGCCTGGCTCTCCCAGTGCGCAGAGACCACGATGATGGCTTTGGGTCGAGGCAGTGCTTCTGCCAGTCGTGCGAGGGCAGGGCCGCTCTCGCCGGGTTCCAGGGCGAGCATGGGCGAACCGTGGGAAATAAACAGACTGGGCAGCATGGAAGAGGTCCTGAGGTTAAGATGGGGTTATCTTCTGTCAGTTCATTTATCTAAATCTAATATAAGTTTTCGTATCATTTGATCGAAATTTTGGAGTCATTCATGCAGCCGGAATTTTGGCATGACCGCTGGGCGCGTAATCAGATCGGTTTTCACTTGGATCAGGTCAATCCTTACCTGCAGCGACACTGGCCCAGCCTCGGCTTGATGGCGGGCGACAAGGTGCTGGTGCCCTTGTGTGGCAAGAGCCTTGATCTGTTCTGGTTGGCCGGGCAGGGATTGCGGGTGCAGGGTATTGAGTTGTCCGAGCGTGCGGTAGAGGCGTTTTTCAGCGAGCATCAGTTGCATCCGCAGGTATCTCGACGTGGCGCTTTCAAGGTTTACCAGTGCGAGGGGCTTGAGCTCTGGTGTGGCGATATCTTTGCCCTGACCGCCGAAGATGTTGGCGATTGCTCGGCCCTGTATGACCGTGCAGCCCTGATTGCCTTGCCCGCACCGATGCGCCAGCGCTATGCCAGCCACCTGCAAGCGTTGCTGGCGGCACACGCCAAGGGGCTGTTGATCACACTGGACTACGATCAATCAACGATCGACGGGCCGCCCTTTGCCGTACTTGAGGCAGAAGTCCGTACCCTGTACGCAGGGTGGCGGGTTACCCTTGAAGAGACGCGGGACATTCTCGCTGAGAGCCCAAAGTTCCAGGCAGCGGGAAGCGCGGGCTTGTTGGAGCATGTGTATCGGCTCGAGCGCTGACCACAGGCCAGACACCCCGCTGACGCCATCGCAGGCTGTAGGAGCCGGGCTTGCCCGCGATGCAGGCGCCGCGCCCTCACGGGCACCCCACCGACGCCATCACAGGCACGCCTGCTAATGCAGCCTGTAGGAGCCGGGCTTGCCCGCGATGCAAACGCCGCGAACTCACAGGCACCCCACTGACGCCATCGCAGGCAAGCCAGCTCCAAAAGAACCCGCGTAACCTGTAGGAGCCGGGCTTGCCCGCGATGAAGACGCCGCGAACTCACGGACACCCCACCGACGCCATCGCAGGCACGCCTGCATCCCACAGGAAATGCAGCGTTCTGCACACAAAAAAAGGGCGACCTGAGTCGCCCTTTTGTCTGTTGCGTAACGGTCAGCCGTGGCGGCGCAGGGCGTCGATACGGTCTTCCAGCGGTGGGTGGCTCATCAGCAGGCCAGCCAGGCCATGCTTGAGGCCGCCATTGATGCCGAAGGCATTCAGGGTGTCAGGCATGTGCACCGGTACGCCCTGTTCCGAACGCAGGCGCTGCAGGGCGCCAATCATGGCGTTGGTGCCGGCGAGGCGGGCACCGGCTTCGTCAGCGCGGTATTCGCGTTTACGCGAGAACCACATGACGATCATGCTGGCGAGAATGCCCAGTACCAGTTCGGCGACGATGGTCGCAACGTAGTAGGCAATACCTTGGCCTTCTTCGTTCTTGAAGATTACCTTGTCGACAAAGTTACCGATGATGCGGGCAAAGAACATCACGAAGGTGTTGACCACGCCCTGGATGAGCGCGAGGGTAACCATGTCGCCGTTGGCAACGTGGCCGATCTCGTGGGCCAGCACTGCGCGTACTTCGTCGGGTGAGAAGCGTTCCAGCAGGCCTTGGCTGACCGCTACCAGGGCGTCATTGCGGTTCCAGCCGGTCGCGAAGGCGTTGGCCTCGTAGGCAGGGAAAATACCCACTTCCGGCATCTTGATACCGGCTTCGCGGGAGAGCTCTTCAACAGTCTGGAGCAGCCATTGCTCGTGACGCGTGCGCGGCTGGCTGATGATCTGCGTGCCGGTGCTCATCTTCGCCATCCACTTGGAGATGAACAGCGAGAACAGCGAGCCGGCGAAGCCGAACACAGCACAGAAAATCAGCAGTTGATTGAGGTTGAGGTCAACCCCGTTGGCTGCCATGAACCCGTTGAAGCCAAACAGACTCAGGGTAATGCTGGCAATCAGCACAACCGCGAGGTTGGTGGCCACAAACAGCAAGATGCGCATCATGGTTGTTACGTTCTCCTGACGGATAAAAATGTAGCGTATGCGGGTATATAAGGTGCCCGCCCCGCTGATTCAACCGGGGGACTATTTCAAACTGTGTACTTACCCGCGTGGCGGGCACCGGATTTTTTCGCGCGCCAACGCTGTAATGGCTGTAGGAAAAAACCTTATTAGGCGTGAGACCTGCGCCAGGGGCGGCGCAGGCTGGTTTCGCGGTGCGTTACTGCTTGTACGTCTTGAGGAAATTGCCGATACGACCGATTGCCTGTTCCAGGTCATCCACACGTGGCAGTGTCACGACACGGAAGTGGTCCGGCCATGGCCAGTTGAACGCAGTGCCCTGGACGATCAGCAGCTTCTCGGAGAGCAGTAGGTCGAGAACAAACTTCTCGTCGTTGAAGATCGGGCAGACTTTCGGATCGATTTTCGGGAACGCATAGAGCGCACCCATCGGTTTCACGCAGCTGACGCCGGGGATGTCGTTGAGCAGTTCCCAGGTGCGATTGCGTTGCTCGAGCAGACGGCCCTGTGGCAGTACCAGGTCGTTGATGCTCTGGTAGCCGCCCAGTGCGGTCTGGATGGCGTGCTGGCTCGGCACGTTGGCACACAGGCGCATGTTGGCCAGCATGTCGATGCCTTCGATGTAGCTCTGGGCATGCAGCTTGGGCCCGGAGATGGCTAGCCAGCCGGAGCGAAAGCCCGCAACCCGGTAGGACTTGGACAGGCCGTTGAAGGTCAGGCAGAGCAGGTCGGGTGCCAACGAGGCGGTGCTGATGTGCACGGCTTCGTCATAGAGAATCTTGTCGTAGATTTCGTCGGAGAACACCACCAGGTTGTGCTGGCGCGCCAGCTCGAGCATACCCAGCAGCAGTTCGCGGGAATACACCGCGCCGGTCGGGTTGTTCGGGTTGATGATCACCATGGCCTTGGTGTTTGGTGTGATCTTGGCCTTGATGTCGTCCAGGTCTGGGAACCAGTCGGCCTGTTCGTCGCACAGGTAGTGAACCGGTTTGCCACCCGCCAGGCTGACTGCGGCGGTCCACAGTGGGTAGTCCGGTGCCGGGATCAGGACTTCGTCACCGTTGTTGAGCAGTGCCTGCATCGACATCACGATCAGTTCGGATACGCCGTTGCCCAGGTAGATGTCTTCGATGCCGACACCTTCTACCTGTTTCTGCTGGTAGTACTGCATCACGGCCTTGCGCGCACTGAACAGGCCTTTGGAGTCGCTGTAGCCTTGTGCAGTCGGCAGGTTGCGGATCACATCCTGGAGAATTTCCTCCGGTGCCTCGAAACCAAAGGGCGCCGGGTTGCCGATGTTCAGCTTGAGGATGCGGTGGCCTTCCTCTTCCAGGCGTTTGGCGTGCTTGAGCACCGGGCCGCGAATGTCATAGCAGACATTGGCGAGCTTGTTCGATTTGCTGACCTGCATGATGTGATCCCGATTAGAAAAGATCGCCGCGCATTGCGCTGTGAAAACGTTTGAAATGCGTGTAACGCGGGTGCCAGACTGGCGTCTGATGAGGCGCAATAATACGTGCCACCCGCGTTGCCGAAAAGACACGACGCGGGCTTTTTCCGTTACAGAGGTTTCCCCATGGACAAGATCGACAAAACCCTCGACGAATGGCGTGCAATGCTTGACCCGGAGCAGTACCAGGTCTGTCGTCTGAAGGGCACCGAGCGGCCGTTCAGTGGCAAGTACAACGCAACCAGGACTGATGGTGTCTACCATTGCATCTGCTGCAGCGCGCCGTTGTTCGACTCTCGGGCAAAATTCGATTCGGGCTGCGGCTGGCCCAGCTTTTACGAGCCGATTGCCGACAGCGCCATGATCGAAATCCGTGATACCTCGCACGGCATGATCCGTACCGAGGTGACGTGCGCGGTCTGCGATGCCCACCTTGGGCATGTGTTTCCCGATGGCCCGCCGCCGACAGGCCTGCGTTATTGCATCAATTCGGTGTGCCTGGACCTGGTTCCTCGAACCTGACCTGTGGACTATTCAAGGAGAGTCGGTCATGGCTGACGCACTGTTGAGCATCCCTTGCACCACGATCAAGGGTGAGCAGAAAACCCTGGTGGACTTCCCGGCCAAGGCGGTGTTACTGGTCAATACCGCCAGCGAATGCGGGTTCACCGGGCAGTACAAGGGCCTTGAGCAGCTCTGGCAGCGTTACCGTGAGCGAGGCCTGGTGGTGCTGGCATTTCCCTGCAACCAGTTCGGTAAGCAGGAGCCGGGTGATGAACGGGCCATTGCAGGTTTCTGTGAGTTGAACTTCGGCGTCAGCTTTCCGCTGTTTGCCAAGGTCGATGTCAACGGGCCTGCGGCTCATCCCTTGTTCGTTGAGCTGAAAAAGCGGGCCCCGGGGTTGCTGGGGTCTCAGGCGATCAAGTGGAACTTCACCAAGTTCCTCTTCGATCCGGCAACGGGCCGGGTCAGTCGTTTTGCGCCCAGTACCAAGCCGGAGGCCTTGGTGGAGCAGATCGAGTCGCTGCTCAAGTGAGCACTGTCGGCAGTATGCGGCGTGTTACAGAGGCACCCACTGATTGATCAGGGTGAGCAGCTCCTCGCGGCGAAACGGTTTGGCCAGGTAGTCGTTCATGCCCGCCGCGCGGCAGCGCTCACGTTCCTCGGGCATGGCGTTGGCGGTCAGGGCGATAATCGGCAGCGTTGGCCAGCGTCCGCTCTGGCGGATCCTCCGGCTGGCCTCGTAGCCATCCATCACCGGCATGTTGCAGTCCATCAGCACCAGGTCGAAGTCGTTTCGCTCAAGCTGTTCCAGAGCCTCCACGCCTTGCTTGGCGACACTGACGTCACAGCCGAGCTTGGCCAGCATGCCTTTCGCGACCAGTTGGTTAACCGGGTTGTCCTCGACCAGCAGGATGTGTGCTCGACGCTCGCTGTTCGGGCTGCCCTGCTGGGGTGGCGAGGTGGGGCTGTCTGAGCCGTGCAGGGCGCGTTGCAATGACTGGTACAGGGCGCTGCGGGTGAGGGGGCGTGCTTGTTGTTGCAAGGGCGCCAGTTGTGCGGCGTGTTCGCTGGACAGGAAGTTACCGTATGCCGTGATCAGCAGGATCGGTGCTTTGACGGTGGGGCGCAGGTCGAACAGCCCGCTCAGGTTGTCGGTGATCAGCAGATCAGGTTGCTGTTCGGGCAGCGTGTCGAGGTTGTCGTGCCGTCGATAATCAAGGCCCCAGGCAGGCAACAGTGTTGCCAGCAGTTCATCCAGGCCGCTGTCTGCAGTGCTGATGGCAGCAATCCGTCCTTGTAACGGTGCTGGTGCGATTGCCAGCGTGTGGGCTGGCAACGGTAACTCGGCACTGAACTGGCTGCCAAAACCTGCTTCGGAACTGATGCTGAGGCGGCCTTGCATGGCCTCGCAGAGATTATTGGTCAGGGTCAGGCCCAGGCCGGTGCCACCATACTGGCGTGTGATGCCAGCCCCGGCCTGGGTGAAGGGTTGAAATATCCTGACTTGTGCATCGTAGGGAATACCAATGCCCGTATCGCAGACATCCAGGCGTACGCCGCCAGATTCGCCGCGCAGGCGTACGTCCACGCGCCCAAAGCGGGTGAATTTCAGGGCGTTGGACAGCAGGTTGCTGACGATCTGCCTGACCCGAGTCGGGTCGCCAAGCACCAGGGCTGGAAATTTCGGATCGATCAGGCAGGTGAGTTCGACGCTGGGGGCGGCATTCTGCGAAAGCAGGCTGGCGGTGTCCTCCACCAGTGTGCCGAGGTCGAACGGGATTCGTTCCAGCTCCAGCTGTCCGGCATCGAACTTGGAGAGGTCCAGAATATCGTTGAGCAGTTCCACCAGTACTTTGCCCGAGTCGTGGGCAATCGACAGTTGCTGGCGCTGTTCGGCATTCAGTGGGCTGTCCAGTGAAAGTGCGATCATGCCCAGCAAACCGTTCAGCGGTGTGCGGATTTCGTGGCTCATGTTGGCCAGGAAGGCTGCTCGAGCCTGCGCCATGTCCAGGGCGCGGCGTCGGGCGAGTTCGAGTTCTTCATTGGAACGGCTGAGGCTTGCGTTGCTGGCCCGGAGTTCGTTGGTGCGTGCCGAGACGATGTTTTCCAGTTCGCTCAGGTAGTCAGTCAGGCGATTTTCGGCATTGCGCCGTTGTTGGATCTCGGTCGCCATGCTGACGAATTGCTGGTTGGCGACTTTTACCAATACCCCAATTTCATCCTGTTCATGGCCTGGCGGGAAGGAGAGCTTGTTTTGGTTGGGGTTGCGTGAGTCACTGTTGCTCAGCGCACGGATTACCCGAACCAGCGGTTTGGTCAGCATGAAGTAAAACAGGGTCAGCAGAATGCACGTCAGCACCAGGCTGCGTACAAAGCCGCTGAGCAGGGTGACTTCCGCACGTTTCAGGAAGCGGCTGCCGAAGGCGAAGGTATCGACTTCCAGAAACAGCGTGCCGAGGTACTCATCCGGCATGTGGCTGAGCTGCAGGCGTTCCTGGAATTCACGATGTTCGCCGAACAGAAAATCGCTGAGCACCCGGTAGCTGCTTTCCAGGCGTGGGCGCTGGACATCAGCCAATACGGTGTCGTTGTTGTCGATCAGGCGTACCTGGATGATCGCGGGCGACTGCAGCAGGCCCTGAGCCAGTTCCTGGGCGAGCTCCGAGTCGATGTTGTAGGCAATTCGGGAGGCCGGGTTGTGACTGATTTCCAGGAGTGCACGCATCTCGCGGTTGATGGAGGCGTCTTCACTGGCATAATCGATGCCGATCTGGAGAAGACTGAGCAAGGTACCCAGGACGAAGCCTGCCAGGACTGTCAGCCTGGCTTGCTTATAGGACAGGCGATTGGTGAACTTGATATCCATGGGTTCCGAGCCAGTTTCACATTCCGTGCGCTGCGCAAGCATAGCCGATCAGCCCCGGCTCCTGGCACGTCCTGTTGCATATTCCGCTTGCCCATTTGCCTGAATCTGTCTTGAGGAATTGATGTGGACTCTCGTGTGAATGCTTTTCTTGAGCGCGCTGAAGCTGTATTGGCGCGGTTGGAACCTCTTTTGCCTGCGCCACGCCCGGCCATTGACTGGGGGCATTGCCTGGCTGCCCGTTGGCAGCGTGAAGGGCGCAGTGGCTTCCTGCTGCCGCTGGACGTGAGCCTGGACATGCGTTTGTCTGACCTGATCGGCATCGATCAGCAGCGTGAGCAGTTAAGGCGCAATACCCGTCAGTTTCTCGATGGCATGCCGGCCAATCATGCGCTGCTGTGGGGATCGCGTGGTACGGGTAAATCGTCGTTGGTGCGCGCGTTGCTGGCAGAGTATGCGACGGCGGGCTTGCGGTTGATCGAAATCGAGCGTGACCACTTGGCTGATTTGCCGCGGGTGGTTGAGCAGTTGCACAAACTGCCTCAGCGCTTTGTATTGTTCTGTGACGACCTCTCGTTCGAGGCCGGGGAGGGCGACTACCGCGTGCTCAAAAGTGTGCTGGATGGTTCGTTGGAGCAGGCGCCGGACAATGTGCTGTTGTACGCCACGTCCAACCGTCGGCACCTCGTGCCAGAGAAGCAGAGCGACAATGAAAACTGGAAAATGATCGACGGCGAGCTTCACCCCAACGAGGCGGTGGAGGACAAGATCGCGCTGTCTGACCGCTTTGGCCTGTGGCTGTCGTTCTATCCCTTCACTCAGGAGCACTTTCTGGATGTGGTCGAGCACTGGATCAGTCAGCTGGCGCAAGCCTCGGACCTGGTCTGGGTGCGTGATGAAACACTGGAAAAGGCTGCGATTCGCTGGGCCACGGGGCGTGGCAATCGTAATGGCCGTTGTGCTTATCAGTTCGCCCGTTACTGGGTAGGACTTAAATTGCTGGAGCAGAAACATGATTGATTTGAATGCAACCGGTGCTGGCTTGTCTGGCTACGGTCTGCTGGCTGCGCAACTGGAGGCCTTGCTGGCTGACGAGCGCGACTTTATTGCCAACGCTGCTCAGTTCTCGGCCTTTCTCTATAGCCAGGTCGATGACCTGAACTGGGCGGGCTTCTACCTTAATCGTAACGAAGAGTTGGTGTTGGGGCCGTTCCAGGGGCAGGTTGCCTGTGTGCGTATTCCGTTTGGCCGTGGGGTGTGCGGTGCCGCTGCCGCTACTCGGCAGACCCAGCGGGTTGAAGATGTGCATGCGTTTCCAGGGCACATTGCCTGCGACAGCGCCTCGAACAGCGAACTGGTGATCCCGCTGGTCAAGGACGGGTGCTTGATTGGGGTGCTGGACCTGGACAGCCCGAAGCTTGCGCGGTTTACGGTTGAGGATCAGGCCGGGCTGGAACGCCTTGCCGAGATATTCCTGCGCTCAACGGACTGCTCCCTGGTGATGTAGGCAGCACGCTGCTCACGGGCAAGTCTGCTTCCAGGGTGTTGTGCACGGTATGGAAGCGGGGCTTGCCAGCATTGCAGGCGTTGTGTTCTCACTGACACCCCCTGATACCGTTGCAGGGGGTGTTTCCTGTTTCAGTCGTAGATGACTTTCTTCTTCCAGTCTTCAGTGGTGTCGGACTTCAAGCCCTCGGTGAGTTCGTTGACCTCGTCTTCGGCAGGTTCAAGCGTACTCAGCACCTGTGCATTGGCGCGCGCCAGCAGCTTCTCCATATAAGCGAGCTGCTCCTGATAGACAGCAGGTTCCGGCTGCTTTCGCAGGTATTGCACGCCGCGCTCGAAGGCCAGGCGGGCATGGCCCGGTTGGTTCTGCTGCAAGGCCTGTTGGCCCAGGTTGTTGAAGAACTCGATATGCAGCAGCACCAGAATATGACGGACTTCCTTGACCCAGTACTTGGCTTCGTTGGTCGGCAGGAAACCTTCCTGGGCCGCACGGGTCACTTGATTGTGCAAGCCTTCAAGCAGAAAGCGCACATCCTTGGCGCGGGCTTCGGTCTGGATCGGCCCTGGCGGGTTGTTTACCGGCAAGGCCTCACCTTTGGCAATCAATCCTTCCAGTTCGGCGATGCGCGCCTTGATCTCACTGTTGTGCTTGTCCAGCGCCAGTTGGCGCAGGTTCAGGTTGAGCTCCAGGCGAGTCAGCAGCAGCTTCAAGGCCGGGGTCATCAACTGGCCAGGAAAGGTTTCTGTGATTTCGCCACAACGGCGCAGGCGTTCGGCCAGCTCGACTTTCAGTCGGGCCCGCTCCAGCTTGTTGTTCTCGACTACATTGTTCAGGTAGCCGATCACGATCAATAGTGCGATCCCGGCCACTATAAGCAGGGTGATCAGAAGTGGTGTCACCGTTAACGCCTCATGCAGGGTTATTTACCGTTTGAGTGTAGTGGCTTAGCTTTTAACCGGATAGACCTGTTCGAGGGTCGTCGCTCATCAGTAAAGGCGCAGTGCCTTCCCCTGTGTCGGCTGATCCTGCCGAGCCTTGAGCGGGCTGGAAAGCAGGGGGAAGTCATTGATTTAAATAAATTTGTATCTGGGGGTTGACGACTCTTCAAAGCACCCCTAGAATGCGCGCCACTTGCAGCGTAAAGCACACAGCGAAACGCAGCAGGGAGTGAAAAGTTGTAGTGTGTCCCCTTCGTCTAGTGGCCTAGGACACCGCCCTTTCACGGCGGTAACAGGGGTTCGAGTCCCCTAGGGGACGCCAATGCGGGAATAGCTCAGTTGGTAGAGCACGACCTTGCCAAGGTCGGGGTCGCGAGTTCGAGTCTCGTTTCCCGCTCCAAATTTTGATCCACAGACTTCTACTGGGGTCTGTAGGTCATTGAAAAAAGGAGCTTCGGCTCCTTTTTTCATTCCAGCGAGTGCCACGGAAATCCACCCACAGCTACCGTTTTTGAGTGACCAAATAAGGCACAAGAATATGGGTGGGTTGGCTACCGGATAGTTGCTGGGGCTGAGCGGGAACCATGACGAGCATAGGGCCTAAGTCATTACTTAGGAGTCTCGAAATGGCGCTCTCTGATCTGACCGTCCGGCAGGCGAAGACCACCGGAAAACGCTACACCCTCTCCGACAACGACTGCCTGGGCCTGATGGTCTCAGCCGCAGGCGGCAAGTCATGGCAATTCCGCTACTACTGGCTGGGCAAGCAAAAGCGCCTGTGCCTGGGTGGCTATCCTGCCCTCAGCCTGCGCGAGGCCCGGACCGAGCGGGACAAGGCCCAGGCCCTGCTCGCCAGGGGGATCGATCCCCAGGTCGAGCGCGACCAGAAACGGCACGCGGCCAAGCTGGCGGGCGAATACACCTTCAAGACCGTCTTCGATGCTTGGGTAGAGCATCGCCGCAAGGAACTCAAGGAAGGCCGTCAGAGCACGCTTTCCCAGATCCTGCGCATCTTCAACAAGGACGTGCTGCCCACTCTGGGAAAGATGTCGATCTACGACATTCGTCGCCCCCAGCTCCTGGGCGTCCTGGCGGCGATCGAGAAGCGCAAGGCGTTCACCACCGCCGAGAAAGTCCGCACCTGGTTCAACCAGATGTTCCGATATGCGCTGGTCATCGCCGAGGGACTGGAAGTCAACCCGGCCGCGGACCTGGACGTGGTGGCCGAGCCCAAGCCCCCGGTGGCCCACAACCCCTACCTGCACCTGCCCGAGATGCCCGAGTTCCTTCAGAGGCTCCGGCTCTACAACCCCCGTGGCTGGCAGACCCAGCTTGGCGTCCGGCTACTGTTCCTGACCGGGGTGCGCACCGGCGAACTGCGGTTGGCCGAACCTGAACAGTTCGACCTCGACAGGGGCTTGTGGATCATCCCGCCGCAGATCGTCAAGCAGCTCCAGGACGAAATGCGCAAGGCGGGGAAGCGGCCGCAGGACGTGCCCCCCTATATCGTGCCGCTGTCCCTGCAGGCCATCGAGATCGTCCGCTACCTCCTGGGCGCAATGCGGCCGGCGCAAAAATACCTGCTGTCGCACCGTAGCGAACTCAAGAAGCGCATCAGCGAGAACACTCTCAACAAGGCCTTGCAGCTCATGGGCTACGAGGGGCGTCTGACCGGCCACGGCATTCGTGGCACCATCTCGACGGCGCTCAACGAGATCGGCTACCCCAAGATTTGGGTGGACGCGCAACTTTCGCACTCCGACCCGAACAAGGTGAGTTCGGCCTACAACCACGCCAAGTACGTGGAGCCGCGCCGCCGGATGATGCAGGACTGGGCCGATCGCCTCGACCTGCTCGAACAGGGCGAAGTGGGAGCCGCGAGCGCGCACCTGACCATCCGTATCGACGGGGTGCCGGCGATGGCGGAAGTGGAGGACGCGATGGACGCGGCCCCCGCGGTGGCCGAGCAGGCTCCCTCCGTCGCCCCGCCAGTGGTGGCCACGCCCATCGTCGTGACCCCGAACAGCGGCGGGATCACGTTCCAGCGGCTGTCGCAGGTGCCGCCACCGCCGACGCATGCCCCGGAGCCCGAAGTCTCTGCAATCCAGCGCGAGCGGGAAGAAATGCTGGCCATGTACGAGTCGCCGAACAACCTGCCGGTCCCGCTGTTCGGCAAGCTGGCCGGAAAATCCAAGGACCAGATCAACCGCGAGCTGAAGGCGGGCAAGCTGCTGTCCATCAGCTTGGGCAACCGGGGACAACGCGTTCCCGACTGGCAACTTGTACCGCTCAAGCACAGGCTGGCTCAGGTGCTCATGAATCAGTATCCACACGCGGATTCGTGGGACCTGTACCGCATGCTGACCCAGCCGCACCCTGACCTGGGGGACCGCGCGGCCATTGATACGGTCACGCCGACCAACGTGCCCGCGATCATCCGGGTCATCACGGGCGACTACCAGCACCATGCGGATACGCCCGAGACTATTGCCCCGCACCCCATCCCCGAGGATGTGCGGCAAAGCGTCCGCCGGTTGGTTGATAGCGCAGTGGTGCTTGAGGGTGCCTGACACTCGCGCTTCAACCTATGGCCGCGGGCGCCTGCTACGCAGCGCCTGCCCTGGCAACTTCCATCGCTCTGCGCTCGAACCGCTCAAAAACGGAGTCGGCTTGGGCGTGGGGCCGCTGCAGGTATGTCACGATCTCGTAGGGGCCGTCTGAAAGCGGGCGCATAGTGATCCCCCACGCATGGGCACGCTCAATGCGCGATTGCGCGGAGAGCCCCACTCCGTAGCCAGCGGTGACCCAAAGCGCCATCATCTCGAACGAAGTCACATGCTGAATGCTCTGTTGGCTCAACGGAAGGGAAGACAGTCGCTGATCGAGCAGTAGGCATGCCTCCGTCGGCCAGCGAAACACCGGATAGTCCAGAAGCTCGGCAAGCGTGATTTTCGCCTGGGCAAGTAAGGGGGACCCCAGCGGCATTGCAACGGCCATGTTCTCGACCCAGAGCGGCTGGCTTTTCACGGCCGGAGCACCAGTGTTCCGAAGCGACATTCCAGCGTCATAGCGGCCTTCCTCAAGGCCCGTCATCAGGTCGTCGCCTGAGGTCTCAAAGAACGCGATGGTGACTTCCGGCTCCTCCGCTCGCTGTAGGGCAAGAAGCGTTGTGAGGCAAGAGGATGGCACTCCAGGTGCGATAGCAAGCCTGAAATGGGAAAACTGGCTGGTGGCGTCATGCATGAGGGCCCCCAATAAGCGATCTGTCCAGAAAGGCAAACCAGCGTCGCAGGAAAGAGTGAAGTTTAACGTCGTTATTTTTAACCCATTAAGGGTCGCCGTGAGGTGCTGGGCTCACTGGCGCTGAGTAAAACGGCGATGGCGACATCGGGCGACTATCGCCATTGGCGCGAGCGTGATGGCAGCGTGTTCTCCCACACGATGGACCCCTATCTGGGGGCACCTCTTGCCTCTGATCTGGCTTCGGTATCGGTACTTTGCGCCAGTTGCATGTACGCCGATGCGTGGGCGACCGCACTGATGGTGTTGGGCGTGGAGCGCGGTACGCAGGTGGCCACAGCGAGAGGCCTCAGTGCGATTTTTGTTGTCCGCGAAGGCGAGGAGTTGCGTGAGGTGATGGTCGGGTTCTAAGGCACCAGACGGGTTGGAACTGCGTGGGTTTTGCCTGTTGCGCAGAAGTCGGTATGGTTAAGCCCTTTCATCCCTCGCGCAACGGAGAACCCCGATGAGCCTGCACGGCGACTACGACAACCAAAACATCTTTGCCAAGATCATCCGCGGTGAAGCACCTTGCTACAAGGTCTATGAAGATGACGATGTGCTGGCCTTTCTCGATGTATTTCCACAGTCGTTCGGGCATACGCTGGTCATCCCCAAGCGCGCGGCGGCCCGTAACCTGCTGGAAGTGGATGCCGACAGCCTGACCAAGGTCATCACCGTTGTGCAGATGCTGACCAAAGCGCTGGTGGCTGAGCTGCAGCCTGCTGGCGTACAAGTGGCGCAGTTCAATGGCGCGCCGGCCGGGCAAACGGTGTTTCATCTGCACATGCACATCGTCCCGCGTTTTGAAGGCGAGGCGCTGGCCGTGCATGCCGGTGGCAAGGCAGAGCCCGAAGCGCTGGCCGCACTGCAGGCCCGTATCGTTGCACGTCTGGCCGCGTGACCCCGGACGGACCAAAACGGCTCTGTACCCCCTTGTTCGGTGCCCATGGAGGGCGATTATGCGATTGATTGCGGCGGTTTTACCGGTGGTGCTGTTGGCGGGCTGTTCTTCGTGGCAGCCCGAGGCTGAGTACATCAAACCTGTACCGGCTGAACGTTTGCTGGGCTATCAGGCACCGCTGACGCAAGGCGGCCAGTTGACCGTCAACCGTGATTTCGGCGGCATGGGCGGCGGGTGTTACGTGGCCATTCTGGTCGATCGACAAGTGGCCGCGCGGATTGGCGTCGGCGAGCAGGCGCAGTTTCAAGTACCGGCCGGCACGCGGGTGCTCGGCATCGGCATCGATGAAATGGATGACACCTTGTGCGGCAAAGGCCGCCTGCGCCGCGAACTGGCTGTGAAGGTTACGCCGGGCACGCAGCAGCAGTTCCGCATCCTCAGCGACAACCGCAAGGGCTTTGATATTGTGCCGTTGACGCCGTGAGGCAGTGCCCGCGCCTGGCGTGCCTCAGTGCGCCAGGCGTTTCAATTGCTGCAACTGACGCCAGAGCATCCAGATCACCACCACACTTAGGCAGACGTTGGACAGTGGTAGCGCCAGCCAGACGCCGTTGAGGCCCCATATCAGCGGCAGGATGGCCAGGAAGGGCAGTTGGATCAGCATGTTGCCCGCCGTCACCAGCGTGGCGTAACGGGCCTGGCCCATGGCTTGGAAGAAGCTGGCGGCCAGGACGATAAAACCATCCAGAAACATGGCGAACAGGTGCAGGCGAATACCCGTGGCGCTGGCGTCGAGCAGGGCCTCATCGCTGCCGCTGAATATGCTGGCAAAGGCTTTGGGCAACAGCAGCAGGGCCGCCGTCATCAGCAGGCCACTGCCGACTGCCGTGAGCAGGCCCAGGCGCAGCACGCGGCGCACTTTGTCCGGCTCGCGGGCTCCGTAGAAGTAGCTGACCAAGGGCTGCATGCCGCCGCAGACGCCTTCGGCAAACATGTAATAAAACGCCATCAGGTAGCCGGCGATGGCATAGGCGGCCACCTGCAGCGGGCTGCCGTAGTGCATAAACAGCAGGTTGTGCAACACCACCACCAGGCTCATGTAGAGGTACATCAACATGCTGGAAAAACCGGTGGTCAGTGACTCAAGGCTGTGGCGCAGGTTGAAGCGGCAGGCCGCTGGTTGCAGGCTTAGCGGGTTGTGCCGGCTGAAGATGTAGCCTAGGCAGATCAGCACCGACAGGCTTTCGCCCATCACCGTGGCCAGCGCCGCGCCATGCAGGCCCCATTGCCAGACCATGATGAACAGGTAATCCAGTGCGACGTTGGTCAGTGCACCCACCAGCATGGCTAGGGTGGCCAGTCGCGGTGCGCCGAGGTTGCGCACCAACAGGGGCAGGGCGATAGAGCCAAATACCAGTGGCGCGGCCCAGCCGATTACCTGCAGGTAGTCATTGCCCAGCGTTGCCAGTTCGCCTTGTGCGCCTTGCATGGCCATAAACGCTGGGCCTATCAGAACAATCATCGCGCCAGTGGGGATGCCCAGTATCACCAGCAGCCAGAGTGCCTGTGCCAGGTAGCTGCGCGCTTGTGGCCACTGGGCTGCGCCCTGCGCCAGTGAGCACTGCGCACCACTGCCCATGCCGACCATCATGCCGATGGCGAGCATGACGCCGGACAGCGGCCAGGCCATGTTGATGGCGGACAGGCCGGTTGCGCCCATGGCGTGACCAATAAAAATGCCATCTACGACCATGTACAGGCCGCTGATCATCAGGGCGGCGACGGCCGGAATGGTGTAGTGCCAGAAGGTACGGGTGAGGCTGTGGCTGTTCATAAGAGGGTCACGGGTAAGCGGTGTGCAGTGGTATCAATCGGTTTCGAGGCTTTGGCAGGCTTTTGCCAGCAGGTGGCTGAGTTGCTGCATTTCTTCCGGGCTGAGGTGTTCGGCCAGGCTGGCGGCGGTGTGCACGTAGACATCACGTTCTTCTTGTTCCAGTGCGTTGGATTTGGCCGTGGCCAGCAAACGCATGGCGCGGCCGTCTTCCGTGCAGGGCAGGCGCTGCAAATAGCCGCGTGCTTCCAGCTTGCTGGCCATGGCACTGGCGCTGGCTTTGCTGACATTCATGCGCTCAGCCAGTTCGGTCAGGCGCAGGCCGTGTTCGGCGGAGATCAGGGCGTAGAGGTAATCCAGTTCACTGTTGCTCAACTCCATGCTGCCGCTGTGCTGGGCGTACTGCCGCCAGTGGTGCCACATGTGCCATTGCAGGCGTTTCAGGCTGTCGGTGAGGGTCATGCTGTGCTCCTTTGTATTTTGTTAGGCTAACTAACTAAGGGTATCCGGATTTAATGGTTGATGGGGCTCCTTCACCCCACCAACCTTATACCACCCTCAGATGGTTGATAGATCGACCCCGTAATTGAGTTCCTCTGCGAAATCCGACAGTCCGTAACAGATGGTTTTCTTGTAGAATGGAGAGACCTTCGCAGTTGAGGCCTTCTTCTTGTGCTTCGTGGTGTAGAGCATTCGTGCCCGCATCACCTCGAAGGAGTAACCACGCCCTTCACGGTTCTTGTCCTTGGCCAGTCGGTTGATGGATTCCGTGTAAGCATTGGTGACGGGCATATCCGTCTCGAAGTAGGTCATGATCTCTTCGCGCCAGTTGCCCACCGCTCTGACCAGATCGCTCCAGATTTCCTTCTGGCCTTTCGGGACGGTGGCTATCCACTCGTCCAGGGCGGCTTCTGCCTGGGAGCGCGTGATGGCATCCCAGATGCCGTAGAAGTGCTCCTTGTGCTCGTAGGCGGCCAGCAGTTGCGGGAATGCGCCTGTCCAGGTCTCCATGATCAGCCGCTCTCGGTCTGAGACTTCGTGAGCGCGTTTCAGCAGGATTTTCCGGTCTCCCTTGAGGGTTCGGCTCTGGGAGGGTTTCAGCTCCTTTCTTAGGCCCTTGCGCACCTTCTCCAAGGCATCATTGGCCATGCGCACCACATGGAATTTATCGACCACGATACGGGCCTGTGGTAGCACCGTCTTGACCGCCGTACGGTAGGGGTTCCACATGTCCATGCTGACGATCTCGACCTTCTGCCGGTCTTTCAGCTTCATCAGGTAGTTGGTCACCAAGTCCTGCCGGCGGGTGGTCAGCAGGTCGAGCAGGGTTCTCTCCTCGATGTTGGTCAGAATGCAGCGGTAGCGCTTGTTCAGGTACAGCTCGTCTATACCCAGAATGCGAGGCGTCTCGAATCGGTGCCAGCGCCCCAGGAACTCGGCGCGAGCGCTGAAGATGTCGCGTACCGTCTTCTCGTCCAGGCCAGTCTGCGCCGCCACGAAGGTGTAGGGGTGGTTGAAGGATTCTTTCTCCACGTACTCATGCAGCCGCCGCGTCATGCGGAAGCCGTCCACCATCTCCGGTAGCTGGGGCCTGAAGGAGGTCTTGCAGGCCCGGCAGGTGTACCGGCGACGAACCACCCAGAGGGTGACCCGCTTGCCGTGGATGGGCAAATCACGATAAGGAACATCACGCTTGCCGAACCGCACGATTTCACCCTGCACGCCACATTTCTCGCACGCGATGGGATCGGGTGCGTCCACCTGGAAGTGCATTTCGTCGTCTGTCGACTTGGAGTCCCTGACCTCATAATTTGAGAGGTTAATAAGGCCAGTAACGAGACCCATCATTAATAACCTCGATGTCAGGCGCTGGATAGTTTCATTAACACCAACCCTGAAACAATGAGGATCGCAGCAATGATTCTCGCTGCATTAACCGGTTCAGCCAAAAATGCGATTCCGACAAGAAAAGCGCCTACAGCTCCTATTCCCGTCCAGATTGTGTAGGCAGTTCCGAGTGGAATAGTTCGCATGGCGACTGCTAACAGCCAGAAGCTGGCCACCATTGTAGAAATCGTGATGATCGATGGTAAGAGCCGACTGAAGCCATGAGATTGCTTCATTGTGTAAGCCCACACAATCTCAAGGACACCGGCAACGAGAAGATATACCCAAGGCATTGACCCCTCCGAAATATAACGGGGCCAGGTCGTCCTGGTCATTACTTCCCAAGGTGGGGGAGGTCGTCCTCCTATAGATGGACTGATACTAACCCGCGAAGGGAGGCTGATCAACCATATTCTCCGGTGAGAAAGTGGGAATTACAGGCTGCCAGCAAAGGAGATATCAACCAGATATTCCGGTTACCCTTTTTAACGTGGTTAATTGTGGCAGATTGTTTGACGCTTCTGCTAATGCAGAAATCAACAATTCAGCCAGGCCGTCCTTCTGGCACATCGACGTATGAATCCGAGTCGGCGTTAGCCTTCGGACAGGCCGTGCGCGCTGCGCGCGTCGCTCAGGGAGTCGCGCAAGACGAGTTCGCATCTCGGGCAAGCATTTCGCGTTCTCACATGGGTAAGATCGAGCGTGGTGAGCACGTGCCCACGCTTCCGCTCATACTGAAAATTTCTACGGCACTCGGAATAAGCGCGGCTGACCTGATGACGGCGACCGAACGCAATCTGCGTGCCGACACTGATCCCTGAGTGTCTGGCCTGCCAGGCTTCGTCAACCGTCCGAAGAGTCGCGTAGGCGAACGATAAATCGCTCCACCGAAGCCGATAAATTGCTGCCGTCGGGCCGAAGCAGGTAGGTCGTGATCACGGCAGAATCCATCGCCAAGGGGCGGATCACCACATCCGGCCGTTGGGAGATGGGAATCTTGGTCGCCGTCATGAAGCCGATGCCGTAGCCGGCGCCGACCAAGGTGAGCATCATGTCGAGCGAGGATACTTCCTCGACAACATTCAGCTTGTGCTCCAACGTGTTGAGCAGCCGCTTGAGTTCGCGGCAATAGCCCTCGCATACCTGCGGGTCGCACAGGACAAGTGGATGGCCTTGGAGTTCTTGAAGTGGCACCTCCTTGTAGGTGAGCAATGAGTGTCGAGCTGGCACAGCAATCACCAGCGGGTCGCGCCAGATTGCTTCGGCAGCGATACCGTCGCCGACATCGGCCGTGTGCGCGAACCCGATCATGAAGTCGCCCGAACGCAAGCCACGCACTTGCTCTGCCAGAGGCACCTCTGACAAGCGTATTTCGATCTCCGGCTCCTCGGCGCGACAACGAGCCAGAAATGCCGACAGCCGTGGAAGGATAGCTCCATCTGATACTGCAATGCGCAGGCTACCGCGCAAGCCCGCTGCCACAGCCTTGGCGTTTTCACGAGCCTGTTCCAGCACAGTGAATAGACGGCGTACATCTTGCAAGAAGACCGCACCCGCCGCCGTCAGAACTGTTCCTCGCCGGTTGCGGTCGAAGAGCACTACGCCCAACTCGTCCTCAAGTTCCTTGATGGCTCGTGATAGCGGTGGTTGTTCGATATGCAGGCGCTCAGCCGCCCGCGTGAAATGTAGCTCCTCAGCAAGAACTACGAAGCAGCGAAGATGGCGCAGCTCCATAGGCCACCCTCCCGTTCCGACTTATCCAACACTGTGCTATCTCCCTATAGAAGTGACTGCCATTCTGGCGGCGGCGAGTTCGGCCACGTCTTTGGAAACTTCTGGCTGAATGAGCCAGGGCTGGGTTGATCGTGCGATGGCCCGAGGCCGGCACAACACCAGGCGAGCCTGATCAAGTCCGTGGGGTGGTCAGGATCAGACGAAGGCTATGTCCAGCCATGCACGTCAATGGACGCCGTGCATCGCCTCCGTCCGACCCTTGGTCGATTGCGAACCAGGCGCCCGAACACGCCTGCGGTTGATCATCACCTGCGGATGCTGAGGCTCTGCTCCTGGCCCGAGCCAAGGCAAGTACCCCGTCAAAATCACAACGCCTTGGGGCAGCAGGCAAATGCCGGCGAAAATATTCGCCGGCTCCAGTTGCTGGCCGGGGACCTGCGGAGCCAGAATGCCTCTCACCAGAAAGTGTGAGACATCCTGATGCTTAGCCCGCGCCGGATGCTTACTGCCGCACTGAACCATGCGGGTCGATGACGTACTTGTATGCAGAACCCGCGTCGAACTCCTTGTACGCGGCGGGCGCGTCTTCGAGCTTGATGAACTTAGTGTTCATCATCGGCGAAAGGTAAGGCATGCGATCGTTCAGTATCGCCCGCATTAACGCGTGGTTGTAGTTGGCCGTCGGAGATTGACCAGCCGACATTCGCGGCGACTTGATCCAGGCGTTGGACCATTCCAGATCCATATGGCCTTTCTTGGCTTTCGGGTCTTTCGAGATCGGGTTTGCGCAGTACACACCGACCGTACTGGTCATTCCGCCGAAGCGGACATATTTGAGCATTGCGTTGGTAACAGCGCTCTCCACGATCTTGTCAGCCTCCGCGCCAAACCCGCGGCAGTCCACACCAACATAGTCGATGACGCGATCCACCTCCCTGTGCCCGGTAATGCGTTCGAGATGCTCCTCGATCGGCACGCCGTCGGAAAGGTTGATGGTTTCCACGCCGTGTGGCTTGAGAAGGTCCAGCCGCTCTTGAATGTAATCGGCAACGATGATGGCGCCTGCACCCAGAAGTCTGGCGCAGGCGGCACCCGCTCTGCCGACCGGCCCGGCACCGAAGATCAGGATGTTTTCGCCGACGACGTAGGCCGGTGCGGCTGGCCAATCAGGGCCAGCGAACCCATGGAAAGCTGTGGGTAGTACGTCAGAGAGAAGGGTCAGGTCGCGGATCTTTTCCATGGCGGCATCCTTGTCAGGAAAGCGCAGGAGATTGAAATCCGCATACGGTACGAAGAGATAATCACCTTGGCCCCCCGTCCAGCCACCGAGGTTGAACCCGTAGGCTCCGCAGTCGATTTCGGGGTTGGTGTTCTCGCATACATCGGAGCGCATATGCTTGCAGTTGTAGCAACGCCCACAACCCACATTGAAGGGGACGGAAACGATGTCGCCCTTCTTCACGACTTCGACGTCTGATCCCACTTCGATCACTTCGCCGGTCATTTCATGGCCCATGGTCATTCCCTTGGGAACAGCAAACGAACCGCGATAAATGTGAAGGTCGCTGCCACAGATATTTGTGGTAACTATTTTGAGGATAGCGCCGTGGGGTGCACTTTTCCCTTGAGGGGTTATCAGCTCTGGAAATTTGAAGGTGTTGACCTTCATTTCCAAGGGCTTCTCGAAAGTCACGATTCGGTTACCGGTCGGAGTCATTTCGTCACCTCTGTGCGTTAATGTTTCCATCTTCTAAATCGAAGTGGGAAACGAGACTTACCGCTGTCAAGAAGAACGATCGTGGTACTGCCTAGCCGTTGGCCGCGTCTCCTTCTGCGGTCTTGACAGCATCGGATCAAGCTCAGAAGTGGTCAAACTGGAATAATCTATGTGCAGATAGACACGATCTATCTACACGGGCTCGTCGAGCCGTGCTCGTCTCCTAGCTGGGAGAGGACAACGATCATCACTACATCGCGCCTCCTAGCTTGATCTAGGAATAGTCAGCTTGACCCAGCGAGACATGAGGAGGCCGCATGCAGCAGGTACTCCTGTCGCCCGTGTTGCCCCTAGACCTGGTGGCCTTCGATGGGTTGCTCAGCACGTGGCGCCTGTTAGCGGCGCACACGGCGTGCCTGCCATCTTTGCCTGGTTGAAGCAATACAGCGTTGCTCTTCGAGACTCGCTATTTCAAGGGGCTTTGGGATGAGTCTGCTTTGGGCTGGAACCGACGATGGATCGATATAACGGATTGAAGAGCGGCGGCCAGTTCTGGGGTGTGCACCATTTCGAGCAATGCGTGCGATGACGGTGCCTCGAACGCATTTTTCCCAGCAACGAATCCGACATTTGAGTGTGACATTGGTCCACTGATACCGATTGCGTGGAGATTCGGAATGTGTGCGAGTTGGCCGGCGAGAGATTGCGGAAGAACTGCCGAATATTTTCCTGTCGCCACGTGTGCCGATAGCACGTCAATTGAATCAGTGCGAATAGTCTGTGCGGTACATTGCGTCAGTCTATCTTGAATGGATTCAGGTACTGCCGAGTTCAGCAGGCACAGTTGTCTATTAAGAACATGGTCCCACGTTGTGCTTCGGGGTTGCTGTGTTCTAGCGGCGTGAAAAAGGAAAATGCGTTCACGGTACAGAAGGTGAGTATCGAAGTCTTCCCCTGGAATATCCTCCAAATGCATGAGTGCGATATCCAGATTGTTTTCTCGAATCGCCTGCAGCAGGGAAGAAGCGCCGGAGACCAGAATTGATTGTTGAAGTAAAGGTGTTTTTTCGGCAAGGGCGATGCTTAATGTGGCTCTTCGCATTTAAGGGTGTAGAAAAAATCTGACCGGCTGGAAAAGGAGTCGAGGATCTTAGAAAATGTAAGCTC
>NZ_MBPN01000060.1 GCF_001695625.1 Pseudomonas defluvii | reverse complement strand
ATGGTCATGCCTTATGGGGTGTGGAGGACATGGGTTTATTGGTAATTGTCGTTTGAATACCCGCATCCATATTGTAAAAAACCAACGACTCTCCACTTCCGTTACTGGGTGAAAGTCGTGATTGCTTCAGCGCGCTTAATACATGATGTTCAATAAACTGATTCGCGCCGCTGCCGGATAGAAAGATGCTGGATGGGGGTGTGTTGTCGGGTAAAACCGGGCTGTTCGGCGTGTTTATCATGAGTTCTAATTGTGCGAGTTTTTCGCACAGTTCATTGAGTTTCTCATGAAGTGTGTCATTGGGATCATCTCGACACTGTTCGCGTTTTACCGTGCCCGTCGTTGAATATTCAACTGCACTTGAAGAGTGCTCGGCTATGGGCTCTTCATTGCTGTTTTTTTCTTGGGTCAAGCAGTTCGATGCTGCTGTTTCCTGTGCGTGCTCTGTGGGTGATTCAGTATTGTCAGGGACATACAGTGATCGTGTGTTGAAATTTAATGTAAGAAAGAAAAGCAGTGTCAGGAAGGGCGGAAACCCTACAAGAAACCACGTGTAAATTTCTTGGCTGTCTTCACCGAGAAATGGCAGGGAGGCCAGCGCAGAGGCCTCAATGATTCCGGCGAAGATGGCGATGATGGTCAACGGACTTTTGGGTTCGGCGTTGCTCATAATTCAGTACCTTCTGCTCATTTTGGCGGAGATGCATGACGGGCCGCCATGCTCAGAAGGATCGCTCGAATAGTCCGTACAGGTGGGTAATTATGTGTTGTTTCAGGCGGCACGTAAGGCGGCTGTATGGGGTGATTTTTAAAGAGGACTACGAACTTCTATTAATCTAATGGCACTATGGGAAATTTCCTTCAATGATTGTGGCGTCGCTTCATAGGTTGTGACTTTGAATGATGATAATGTTGTTTTACAGCGGATTTTACTTGTGTTTTCTTTGGCGGGTGCTGCTGTTTTCTGAGTTTGGCATTAATAAAATTTGTAGGAATTGTCCTATGATTTTGTAGGCCGTGTCTTTGAGTGTAAGTGCTTGGCGGGAGCAGAATGCAATATTTCGAATGAATGGGATATTGTGCGAGCTTAAAAACCGAACAGCAAAAATTTGGATTTGCCCATGAATAAAGTGCTGATCGTGGATGATCATCCAGTCATTCGTTTGGCTGTACGCATGCTGATGGAGCGGCATGGTTACGAAGTCATTGCGGAGACGGATAATGGTGTAGATGCACTGCAACTTGCCCGGGAATATCTTCCCGACATTGTTATTCTGGATATTGGAATCCCTAAACTCGACGGGCTTGAGGTCATTACCCGCTTGGCCTCTACAGGGGAGGCGTTGAAGGTGCTGGTGCTGACATCCCAGGCGCCGGGGCATTTTTCAATGCGTTGCATGCAGGCGGGGGCTGCCGGTTACGTTTGCAAGCAACAGGATTTGACCGAGCTCCTCAGCGCAATCAAGGCTGTGCTGTCGGGCTACAGCTACTTTCCCAATCAGGCGTTGCATTCGGTTCGTTCCAATCTGGGAGGGGCCAGTGAAGCGGAGATGGTCGAACGCCTCTCGGGTCGGGAAATGATGGTGCTGCAACAATTGGCGCGCGGCAAAAGCAACAAGGAAATCGCCGATAGCATGTTCCTCAGCAACAAGACGGTCAGTACCTACAAGACGCGTTTGCTGCTGAAACTCAACGCCCGCTCCCTGGTTGATCTGATTGAGCTCGCTCAACGTAACGATCTGGTATGAAATGACGTTCAAAATAGCTTCCCGACCAGGAGGCTTTTTGATAACCCACTACTCGCCGCCCTGTTGATTGGGCGGCTGTTCGTTAAAGATCGAAGTCGTAGTCCGCCAACTGTTTCTGCAAACGGCGCTCTTCCAGCAGGTTGTCAATGGTGCGGCGTTTACTCAGATTGGTTTTTGCCGTCTCTACCGGAACATCCGCGACAGGCGAATCTTCGCTGGCAGTAAAGTCGTCATCCAGATCCAGGTCTTCTTTATCGGTGCTCATAAGTCACTCCACGGCAAGAGGGCCATTGGCGCACCTTATAACGAGATTCTCAGGTCCGGTAAAAAAGATTTTTTCAATCGGCTAATCAGCTTTTTCGCTATTTGCTCAATCGTCTGAAGTCTTGTGCTTGTAATCACACAGGTCTTCGATCCGGCAACTGCCGCAACGTGGCTTGCGCGCCTGGCACACATAGCGACCATGCAGGATCAGCCAGTGGTGGGCGTCCAGCAGGTAAGCCTTGGGTACAAACTTCAGCAGCCCCTTTTCAACCTCTAGAACGTTCTTGCCGGGGGCTATACCCGTGCGGTTGCTGACACGGAAAATATGGGTGTCGACAGCCAATGCGGGTTGTCGGAAGGCGGTGTTGAGCACCACGTTAGCGGTTTTTCGACCCACCCCAGGCAGTGCCTCAAGGGCTTCACGGTTATCCGGCACCTGACTGCCATGCTTTTCCACCAGTAATCGGCAGGTTTCGATAACGTTTTTCGCTTTGCTGTTGTACAGGCCAATGGTCTTGATGTACTCCGACAGCCCCTCGACGCCTAGTGCGTATATTGCCTCTGGAGTATTGGCCACCGGGAACAGGCGTGCAGTGGCCTTATTGACCCCAACGTCGGTAGCCTGTGCGGACAGGATGACCGCAATCAGCAGCTCGAAGGGCGATGTGTAGGCAAGCTCGGTCTTCGGTTCTGGATTGTCTTCATGCAGCCTGCGAAATATTTCCAGGCGTTTTGTAGCATTCATGGGTCAGCGAATTCCTTGGCAGCTAGAGGGCGCACGTCGGCGCCAGGTCCTATTGTACAGGGCGAGCAACAGGCCAAGAAGGAACAGGGCCCCAGGGGTGAGATGGGCCAGGCGCATACCGCTGCCCATCAGCTCACGAGCCACACCCAGGCTGATACAGAGTGCAGCGAACCCGAGTAACAGGCTCAGCGGGGGGCGCCAGCTTTTGGCGTGTACCAGCGCATGCTCGAACAGCACGCACTGCAGCGCGATCAGTGCGGTGTAGAGGCCCAGGCTCTGGTAAAGCACCAAGGCATAGGCGCGTAGGCTCAGTTCCAGGCAGGTGACGATTGTTGCAGCCAAAAGCATGCTGGCGACTTCTGCGCCGATACCCGTCAGTAGCCGTCTCATGGGTGTCATGCCGAGGCGATGCAACAGTATTGCCAGTAGGCTGAGCGCTGCTATCGAAGCGCCCTGCAGCAGCGTTTGCGTGGCGCCCAGCAGCGGTGCCAGGCTTAGGCCGGCAAGCCAGTGTCTATTCATCGGTGGCCCCTTCGAGTAGGTCTTTGGCATGCTCATCGAAGTAGCGCAGTGCGTCATGTAGTGCCTGGATCACGGCGCGAGAGGTCACACTTGCGCCGGCCAGTTGGTCGAACTGGCCATTATCGCGTTTCAGTGCCCAGGCGGCATCGGGCGTAGTTGTGAGCCCATGGCCGATGAAGTGCTGCAGCCACGTGTTGCCGGGTTCTACAAGCTGTGCGCCAAGACCCGGGGTCTCCTGTTGTTGCAGGACTTTCAGGCCCATCAGCCGGCCGCTGGGGTCTATGGCAATCAGTATGTCCAGCGCGCCGCCGTAGCCCTGCGTACGACTATGCAGCACCACGGCGCTCGGCTGCCCGCCAAGTAGCGCACGGTAGCCTGCGCGCAGTGTGCTATGTGCCAGGCGGGTATCACTCAGGCGGATGGGGTGTTGCAGGGGGCTATTGTCATAGGCGTCAGCGGGCAGCACGCTTAGCCATGTCTGTGCCTTGAGTTGTTCCTGTGCGACCCTGATCGGCGCGGCAGCGTAGTGATGCCAGGCCATGCTGACCGCGACTGCCAGTAACGCAAGAGCGGCCAGCAGCATGCGGCTGCGCAGACCTGTACGGTTCATGTCGCCTCCCGTTCCCAGCGGCCGGCCCAACGTTCAAGGGCTGGCACCGCAAGGTTCATCAGCAGCACTGCGAACGCTATGCCGTCGGGGTAGCTGCCCCATGTTCTGATCAGGTAGATCAATACCCCGACGCCTGCGCCGAACAGCAAGCGGGCCTTGGGGCTCCTGGGGCCGGACACCGGTTCTGTGACAATGAAGAACGCCGCGAACAGGGTTGAGCCGGATAACAGGTGCAGCAGTGGCGAGCCGTGGGAGTCGGAGCCCGAACCGTTCCAGCAGAACAAACTGATGATAAACAGGCTGCTCAGCAGCCCTATGGGCGCGTGCCAGCTGAATACCTTGCGCTGGAGCAGGAACAGGCCGCCCAACAAGAAGCCAAGGCTGGCCCACTCGGTGCCTTTACCGCCGAAATGGCCAAATCCGGGGTGCTGGGCGAACAACTCATCCATGGTCAGGCTTCGGTTGTTGCGCAAGCCATCCAGTACGGTGGCCTGTACCCAGGCGTCGGGTTGAGTGCTGCTGGCGATACCAAACACCTGGTGCAGGCTGCTGCCAAGGTCCAGCGGTTGGGGGGCAGGCCACTGGGTCATCGCAACCGGGAACGACAGCAAGACCAGGGCATAGCCAAGCATGGCGGGATTGAATGGATTCTTGCCCACACCGCCGTACAGGTGTTTGCCTATCGCAATCGCGCTACTGGCGGCGATCAGCGGCAACCACCAGGGCGCATAGGCGGGTAGTGCAATGGCCAGCAATGTCGCGGTGACCAAGGCGCTGCCGTCGCTTAACGCGACCCGAACAGGGCGCTGCATCAGCATGAGCAAGCCTGCCTCGGTTGCCAGCGCCCCGACGCTGGTCAGCAGCAGGTTGAGCAGCAAGCCCCAGCCGTGTAACCAGAGCAACGCCAGGAGCCCGGGGGCGCAGGCCAGCAGCACCAGCCCCATGGCGGTGCGCAGGCGCTCGCTGACATCAGCCGCGGCCATGCTCGCTCACTGCCTGGAGCGATTCAAGGTGCGCTTGTGCAGCCTGAGACTCTCGCTCCAGTTCCAGTAATTGGGCATGCTGGGCATCGCTTGGGGTTTCACCGAACGCTGTACGGGCCTTGTTCAGCTGGGCGCGACTCATGGCTGCGGCGATCTTCGCCTGCTTCAGGGCCGCATCGGCTGCGGCGATCTTTTGAGCCTTGACGCGTTCGATGGCTGCCTTGATTGGGTCATCGGTTGCCGTTTCGGTCGTGGCATTGGCCGCAGGGCGTTGGCTGCGGGCAAGGCGTTCGGCTTGTTTACGAGCCTCGTCACGCTGCAGGCGTGCGTTGCGTTGCTCGTAACGGTGCCTGGAGTGGTCACGCTTGGCGGTTCGTGCAGCCCGTTGCTCGGCATCGGTTGCCAGCCCGCCTACGATGGGGATGATTGCGCTGTTCGCCGGTAAGGGTAGCAAGTCGATGCAGTCGACCGGACAGGGCGCAACACACAGGTCGCAGCCGGTGCATTCGGTGCTGATGACCGTGTGCATCAGTTTGGCTGCGCCGACAATCGCATCCACCGGGCAGGCCTGGATGCATTTGGTGCAGCCGATACATTCCGCTTCCCTGATGTAGGCAACCTGAGCCGGTGCACTGCCGCGCTCGGGGTCCAGCGCCAGAATCGGTACGTCAAGCAGCTCGGCCAGGGCGGCGATCGTTTCGTCGCCGCCTGGCGGGCATTTGTTGATGGCCTCGCCCTTGGCCAGGCCTTCTGCGTATGGGCGGCATCCGCCGTGGCCGCATTTGCCGCATTGGGTCTGTGGCAGCAGGGCGTCGATGCGTTGAATCAGACTCATGATGTAAACAATCCGTTGAGGCCGAGAAAGGCCATGGCCATGATACCGGCGCCAATCAGCTCCAGTGGCAGGCCGCGAAAGGACTCGGGTATGGCGTCGTTGTCGAGGGTACGCTGTCTAAGGTCGTCGAGCAGCATCAATACCAGCCAAAAGCCCAGGCCGCTGCTCATGCTCAAGGCTATGACCTGCAGCACGTCGAGTTCAGGGCTACTGGCGGTGAGGCTCAGCGCCAGCACGCCGGCATTGCCAAGCAGCAGAGGCTTCAGACCCGTCTGCGGCAGTTGGGGCTGCCAGCGACTGACAAGGGTAAGCAGTGGCGTGATCAGTACGATGCACAATGGCAGGAACACGAACAGGCGCAGATAGTCCAGCTGCAAGGGCAGGAGCAGGTAGCGATAGAGGAGCTGACCGATCAGGGTGCTGCTCAGCATCAGCAGGCCGGTGGTCAATCCCAGTGCATGGATCTTGTGTCGGTCTGCAGCGCCATCAATACGCAGGGCGGGATCAAGGGCCAACCCCTGGTGCAGGACGATGTTGTTGATCAATGCAGCGCCGATGAGCGTAACGATCAGTTCTGTCATTGGAGGGCCGAAAAATCAGGGCTGTCAGCCATTATCCGGCAACGACGAAGGGAAGAGAACGCCCCGGCCTGAGATGACCGGGGCGGATGTCACTTATTTGATGCGTTGACCCGGTTTTGCACCGCTGTCAGGGCTCAACAGGTAGATCTCTTCACCGCCAGGGCCGGCAGCCATTACCATGCCTTCGGAGATGCCGAAGCGCATTTTGCGTGGTTTCAGGTTGGCGATCATCATGGTCAGCCGACCTTCCAGCTTGGCCGGGTCCGGGTAGGCCGACTTGATGCCGGAGAACACGTTGCGCTGTTCGTCACCGATGTCCAAGGTCAGGCGCAGCAGTTTGTCGGCACCTTCCACTGCTTCGGCCTTGAGGATCAAGGCAACACGCAGGTCGACCGCCGCAAAGGCGTCGAAGTCGATCTCCGGCGACAGCGGATCCTTGGCCAGCTCGCCGTTGCCAGTTGCTACGCTGGTCTGGGTCGCTTCCAGGTCTTCTTTGCTGGCAGCCGTCATGGCCTCGACCTTGAGCGGGTCGATACGGCTCATCAAGGCCTTGAACGGGTTCAACTTATGGTTGACGAGGCGGGTCTGATGGTCGGCCCAGGTCAGCGGGGCAACGTTCAGGAATGCTTCGGCATCGGCGGCCAATACTGGCAGCACCGGCTTGAGGAAAATCACCAGTTGGCGGAACAGGTTAACGCCTTGGGCGCAGATCGCCTGGACTTCTTCCTGCTTGCCTTCCTGCTTGGCCAGGGACCAAGGTGCCTTGTCGGCAATCCAGGCGTTTGCGCGGTCGGCCAGGGCCATGATCTCGCGCATGGCGCGGGCGAAATCGCGGTTCTCGTAGGCTTCGGCAATGCCGGGCGCAGCGGCCAGGAAGGCTTCGGTCAGTTCCGGTGCTGCGTCGCCATCGACCATTACACCGTCATTGCCCTTGTGGATGAAGCCGGCACAACGGCTGGCAATGTTCACCACCTTGCCAACCAGGTCTGAGTTGACCTTCTGCACGAAATCTTCGAGGTTCAGGTCGAGGTCGTCCACGCCGCGGCTGAGTTTGGCGGCGTAGTAGTAGCGCAGGTATTCCGGAGACAGGTGATCCAGGTAGGTGCGGGCCTTGATGAACGTGCCGCGCGACTTGGACATTTTCTGGCCGTTGACCGTCAGGTAGCCGTGGACGTTGATGCCGGTAGGCTTGCGATAGCCGGCACCTTCGAGCATGGCAGGCCAGAACAGGGCGTGGAAGTTGACGATGTCCTTGCCGATGAAGTGGTACAGCTCGGCTTTCGAGTCCTTGTTCCAGAACGCATCGAAGTCGAGCTCCGGGCGGCGCTCGCAGAGGTTCTTGAAGCTGGCCATGTAGCCGATCGGCGCATCCAGCCAGACGTAGAAGTATTTGCCAGGCTCGTCCGGGATCTCGAAGCCGAAGTACGGTGCATCACGGGAGATGTCCCACTCCTGCAGGCCGGCATCGAGCCATTCGGCGATCTTGTTGGCTACCGCGTCCTGCAGGGTGCCGCTGCGGGTCCAGCTTTGCAGCATGGCCTGGAAGTCTGGCAGCTTGAAGAAAAAGTGCTGGGAGTCTTTCAGTACCGGTGTGGCGCCGGAGATTGCCGACTTGGGGTTCTTCAGTTCGGTTGGTGCGTAGGTGGCACCGCATTTCTCGCAGTTGTCACCGTACTGGTCTTCTGCCGCGCATTTCGGGCAGGTGCCCTTGATGAAGCGGTCGGCCAGGAACATTTTCTTGTCCGGGTCGAAATACTGGGTGATCGAGCGGGTTGCAATGTGCCCGGCGTCGCGCAACTTCAGGTAGATATGGCTCGACAGCGCCCGGTTCTCTTCGGCGTGGGTCGAGTGGAAGTTGTCGAAGTCCACCAGGAAGTCAGCAAAGTCGCTGCTGTGCTCAGCTTGCACGCCGGCAATCAGTTGCTCGGGAGTGATGCCTTCTTTTTCGGCGCGCAGCATGATTGCCGAGCCGTGGGCATCGTCAGCGCAGACATAGATGCACTGGTTACCGCGAAGCTTCTGGTAACGCACCCACATGTCGGTCTGGATGTATTCGAGCATGTGGCCAAGGTGGATGGAACCGTTGGCATAGGGGAGGGCGCTGGTGACTAGAATCTGGCGTGGCTCGGACATGGGGGCTCGGCTACTTTCGGCTACAAGAGATGAAACGGAGATCGGTCACTATAAAACGCCGGGAAATATATTTCACCCCGTGCACGTATCTGGGCGTGTTTCACGGGTTAGCATAGTGACCTGTTTTGCTCAGTCTTTTATCGGGAGTCTCCATGAGTGCCGTCACTCGCGCAGCCGTCGAATCCGTCCTTCGTCAATACACCGACCCATACCTGAACCAGGATCCGGTCAGCGCTGGCTGTGTCCAGGCCATCGATATCCAGGGCGAACGCGTCAGCGTGAAGCTGCAACTGGGCTATGCCGCCGGGCTGTTCAAGAAAGGGTGGGCGCAGGTGCTGCAGACCGCCATCGAAGGGATGGAGGGTGTCGCTGCGGCCTCGGTCGAGATCGACTGCGTGATCGCCGCACACAAGGCCCAGGCGCAGATTCCAGGGTTGGCCAACGTGAAGAACATCGTTGCCGTAGCCTCTGGCAAGGGCGGCGTCGGCAAGTCGACAACAGCTGCCAATCTGGCGCTGGCGTTGGCCCGTGAGGGTGCCCGTGTGGGTATTCTGGATGCGGATATCTATGGTCCGAGCCAGGGTGTGATGTTTGGCATCCCCGAAGGCACCCGACCGAAGGTCAAGGATCAGAAGTGGTTCGTGCCACTTCAGGCTCACGGTGTTGAGGTCATGTCCATGGCATTCCTGACCGACGACAACACACCGATGGTGTGGCGTGGCCCGATGGTCTCTGGCGCCTTGCTGCAATTGGTGACACAGACCGCATGGGACAATCTGGACTACCTGGTGATCGACATGCCGCCGGGCACGGGCGATATCCAATTGACCTTGGCGCAGAAGGTGCCGGTGGCGGGTTCGGTTATTGTGACTACGCCCCAGGATCTGGCCCTGCTGGATGCCCGCAAAGGAGTGGAAATGTTCCGCAAGGTGAACATTCCGGTGCTGGGTGTGGTTGAGAACATGGCCGTACATATCTGCTCGAACTGTGGCCATGCCGAGCACCTGTTCGGTGAAGGCGGTGGCGAGAAGCTGGCGGCACAGTACGGGGTCGAGTTGTTGGCGTCATTGCCGTTGTCGATGCTGATTCGCGAACAGGCTGATAGCGGTAAACCAACAGCCATCGCCGAACCCGAGAGCCAGATCGCCATGGTGTACCAGGAGCTGGCACGTCAGGTCGGCGCACGGATCGTGCTGCAGGAAGCCGCAACCCCGGCGATGCCGAGCATTACCATCAGCGAAGACTAATGCCTGTAGGCGCCGGCGATACTATCGCCGGCAGTGCCGGTTATTTCAGTGCCGGGTAAACTGAGGGCATAAAAAAACCCCGCCTGTTGAGGGCGGGGTTTTTTCAAGCTAAAAAGCGGAAGTTAGATAACTTCTACTTCTTCAGCCTGCATGCCTTTCTGGCCGCGGGTAGCGACGAAAGAAACCTGCTGGCCTTCTTTCAGGCTCTTGAAGCCGTCAGCCTTGATGGCTTTGAAGTGTACGAACAGGTCGTCACCGGATTGTGGAGTGATGAAGCCGAAGCCTTTTTCATCGTTGAACCACTTAACGGTACCGGTTTGGCGATTGGACATTGGATGTCTCCTTGGACAAAGTTAACTACGGTTCAGGAAACGCCCTGGCCGAGACTGAGTGCAAAGAGCAGGAAAATTCATGAAGATGTGTTGATCGAAATCTTGCATCAGGTAGAGATTCTCAGTGACATTGTGCAGCACAGTGACGCCACCTTAACCCTTTTTCCAGAACGTGCCAATGGTCTTGTTGAGCTTTCGCGCAAATGCATGACTGACGGTGCATGTCGCGCCTGTCCAAGTGCCATCCGGCCGCTATCTGACGGCCACCGCTGCACGGAACTTTGAACCCGGCGCCCGGCCCGGTAAGATGCGCATCAGATTTTTTCACCTCGCTATTTTCAGGACACCGCCATGAGCATCAAATCGGACAAGTGGATTCGCCGCATGGCGCAAGAGCACGGCATGATCGAGCCTTTCGTCGAGCGCCAGATGCGCGGTGAGGGTGCCGACCGGCTGATCTCCTTTGGCGTCTCCAGCTACGGCTACGACGTGCGTTGTGCCGACGAGTTCAAGGTGTTCACCAACATCAACTCGGCGACCGTCGATCCGAAAAACTTCGATGCCGGCAGTTTTGTCGACATCAAAAGTGACGTTTGCATCATTCCGCCGAACTCCTTCGCCTTGGCACGCACGGTCGAGTACTTCCGTATTCCTCGCAACGTGCTGACCATTTGCCTGGGCAAGAGCACCTATGCCCGTTGCGGCATCATCGTCAACGTAACGCCGCTGGAGCCGGAGTGGGAAGGTCACGTCACTCTGGAGTTCTCCAACACCACGACGTTGCCGGCCAAGATCTACGCCAATGAGGGCGTGGCACAGATGCTGTTCCTGGAGTCAGACGAAGAGTGTGAGGTGTCGTACAAGGATCGTGGTGGCAAGTACCAGGGCCAGCGTGGCGTGACCTTGCCGCGCGCCTGAGGCGACGAAGCGAGGGAATTCCGGGTGTATGCTGTACTCCAATGAAGGTCGCCGGTGCACACTACGTGTACCGGCCCTGATTGGGAGTGACTGATGAAAATCGACCCGACCCTCAGCGCCAAGCTGGCGATACTGCAGCCCAACCAGGTTGGTGTGCTGGCATGGTCGCTGCTTGCGCACCCACATCCTGTCAGTGCAGGCGGGATCCCCGGCCAGCCGGACCCCGACACCCCGAATACCCCTGAGCCGGGCACGCCACAGCCGATGGAGCCGGGCGAGCCGACGTTGCCTGACGAGCCGCCGCCAGCGCCTGTGGCTTGAGCCGTCGTCCCTTCACGTGACCTTACTTCAGGTTGCCGCTGAGGAACTGACGCAGGCGTTCACTTTTCGGGGCTCCCAGTACCTCCTGCGGCGACCCTTGTTCCTCGACCAGCCCTTTGTGCAGGAACAGAACTTGGCTTGAGACTTGCCGTGCGAAGGCCATCTCGTGGGTGACCATGATCATGGTGCGACCTTCCTCGGCGAGCCCCTGAATTACCCTGAGCACCTCGCCAACCAGTTCCGGGTCGAGCGCGGAGGTCGGTTCGTCGAACAGCATCACTTCCGGCTCCATGGCCAGCGCACGGGCGATGGCCACGCGCTGTTGTTGACCGCCGGAGAGAAAGGCCGGGAATTGCTCCGCCAGTTGCGGGGCAAGGCCTACTTTGTTCAGGTACTTCCGGGCGCGTTCCTCTGCTTCGTGTTTGCTCACCCCGAGCACGCGGCGTGGCGCCATGCTGACGTTCTCCAGCACGGTCATGTGGCTCCACAGGTTGAAGTGCTGGAATACCATGGCCAGCCGTGTGCGGATTCGTTGCAGCTCATCAGGATCGGCGACGTGCATGCCGTGACGGTCATGACGCATTTCAACGGGTTTGCCATCAAGGGTCATACGACCATCATCAGGCTGTTCCAGAAAGTTGATGCAGCGCAGGAAGGTGCTCTTGCCCGAGCCACTGGCGCCGATCAGGCAGATGACATCACCCGCGTTGGCTTTTAGCGAAACACCCTTCAAGACATGATGTTCGCCATAGCTTTTGTGCAGGTCTTCGATTGTCAGTTTGTACATGCGCGGCTCTCAACTCTCAAGGCGATAACAGGTAGCCGCTGCGGTAGGCCTCACGACCTGCCACGTGGGCAATGACCATGCCGGCAGTCGCCATACGCCGTAACGAGCGCGCATAGAGCAGGCCGGGTTGCGTGTTACATACTGGGGTTACGCGATCGTTGAGTGGGTCGATGACCTCGGCGATCAGCTCGCCTGCCTGCAGGTATTGGCCCGGTTTGGCGTGGAACACCAATAGCCCCCCCAATGGTGTTGCCACCGGCTCTACGCCTGCCAGCGGCGTGGCGGGGTAGCGCAGCGCGGGCAGTGGGGCCGTTTCGCCTTCGATGGCACCGGCATGTACCAGGTAGCGCAGGATCGCTTCACAGTCGGTCTGGGCCAGTGGGTGGCTGACGTCGCCTTGACCCCGTAGCTCTACCGTGACGGAGAAGCTGCCTTGGGGGATCGGGTAATGCTTGCCGAAGCGCTGTTGCAGTTGCCACCAGACAAGGGTGAAACACTCGTCGAAGGATTGGCCACCGGAGTCGGTTGCCAGCAGGCTGGCCTGCGCGCCAAGGTAGCGCGACAGCGGCTCGACCTTCGGCCAGGCCTCTGGCGTGGTGTACAGGTGTTCTACGGCCTCGAAGTCGCAGTGCAGATCGAGGACCATATCGGCATCGCATGCAAGGCGCTGGAGGGTCAGGCGCTGCGACTGCAGGGGTGTCAGGGCTGAATGCTCTTCCAGGGCCCGGCGCAGGCTTTGACGAATCAGCTCGATGTTGTGTTGTGCATCCCGCGTCAGTCTGGCCTCGATCTGATCGCCGATCACATCGCTGAGATCGACGAAGTTTCGATTGAAGTTTTCCCCGCTTTGCAGCTCGTAGCGGCCCAGTGGAACGTCCATGAGCACTTGTTCGAGGCCCACCGGGTTGGCAATGGGTACCAGAACGATTTCTTGTCGCAGGCGCCCCTGGGTTTCCAGTGTGCTCAAACGTTGCTTCAAGTGCCAGGCCACCAGCATGCCGGGCAGTTCGTCGGCATGCAGTGACGCCTGGATATAGATTTTACCGGCGCCTTTGGGGCCGAAATGGAAGCTGTGGATTTGCCGGGCGATACCTGGTACCGGGGCCAGGATTTCGTGGGTTTTGTGATGCATGAACAGTCCTAGTGAGCAGGGCCTAGAAAGGCCAGCCAGCGTCGTTCGGCCAAGCGGAACAGGCCCACAAGGGCGAAGGTCACGCTCAGGTAGATCAGTGCAGCGATACCGAACGACTGAAATGTCAGAAATGTAGCCGAGTTGGCGTCGCGGGCGACCTTGAGGATGTCCGGGATCGTGGCGGTAAAAGCCACGGTGGTCGAGTGCAGCATCAGGATCACCTCATTGCTGTAGAACGGCAGCGAGCGCCTAAGGGCCGACGGCATGATGATGTAAGCATAGAGTTTCCAGCCGCGCAGGCCATAGGCTTTGGCTGCCTCTACCTCGCCATGGGCCATGCTGCGGATTGCTCCGGCGAAAATTTCCGTGGTGTAGGCGCAGGTATTCAGGGCAAACGCCAGGATGGTGCAGTTCATCGCGTCGCGAAAGAAACTGTCGAGCAACGGTTGCGCGCGCACGGCCGCGATGCTGTAGATGCCGGTGTAGCAGATGAGCAGTTGGATATACAGCGGGGTGCCACGAAACAGGTAGGTGTAGAACTGTACCGGCATGCGGATCCAGAAAGACCGCGAAACCCGTGCGATCGACAAGGGAATGGAGACGAGAAAGCCGATCAGCAGTGAGGCCGAGAGCAGCCACATCGTCATCGCCAGCCCAGTGATATGGGTACCGTCTGTGTAGAGAAAAGCACGCCAGTATTCCTGCAGCAGTTCGATCATCGTAGTGCCTCCCGGGTACCTGCGTTGTAGCGCCGCTCAAGCCAGCGCAGGGCAACGTTCGAGGCACTGGTGATCATCAGGTAGATCAACGCCGCCAGCACCAGGAAGTAAAACAGCTGATAGGTACTCTTGCCGGCGTCCTGGGCTGCCTTGACCAGGTCGGCCAGGCCGATGATCGACACCAGCGCGGTGGCCTTGAGCATGACCATCCAGTTGTTGCCGATACCCGGCAAGGCATAACGCATCATTTGCGGAAAGACCACAAAGCGAAAGCGCTGGAAGCGTTTGAGGCCATAGGCTGTCGCCGCTTCGACCTGGCCACGGGGAACCGCGAGAATCGCACCGCGAAAGGTTTCGGTGAAGTAGGCGCCATAGATGAAGCCCAAGGTGATGACCCCGGCCGCGAACGGGTCGATCTCGATGTAATCCCATTCCAGTGCTTCGGTCAGGCTGGTCAGCCAGGTTTGCAGGCTGTAGAAAATCAGCAGCATCAGCACAAGATCGGGTATTCCACGAATCAGTGTGGTGTAGACCTGAGCGGTAATCCGTAGCACGCGTACGGAAGAGAGTTTGGCGCTGGCGCCGAGCAGGCCCAGGCCGACGCTGACCAGCAGTGACATCAGCGACAGATTGATGGTCATCCAGGTGCCTTTTAACAGCAGTGGGCCGAAACCCTTCAAGCTGAATGCCGAGAGCCCCAGATGCTGCAGCAGGTCTTCGAACATGACATGACCCTATGGCCGTGGTGAAAAAACAGTATTCGGCAGTGCAGGAGCCGACGGCACTGGCGATTCAGGCGTATGCACTGAACCGCCAGTGCGCAGGAGCCTCCCTTGGCAAGGCCGGCTTCTGCGGCTTACTTGCCGCTGTACAGGTTCAGGTCACCAAAGTGTTTTTTCTGCAGTTTTTCGTAGGTGCCATCATCGTGTAACGCTTTGATACCTTTGTTGAGGAGTTTTTGCAGCTCGCTGTTACCTTTGCGGATACCGATGGCTGTCTTGGACGGTAGCAGTTCGCTGTCGACGGGCTTGCTGACTTCATAGCCGCTGCCCTGTGGGGTTTTCAGGAAGCCCAGTTCAGCCTGCAGCATGTCCTGGATCGAGGCATCGAGGCGTCCAGAGATCAGGTCGGCGTAAACCTGATCCTGGTTTTGATAGGCCTGGGTCTTCACCCCGACCTTGTCCAGAACGGCCTTGGCGTAGGCCTCCTGAATGGTGCCTTGTTCATAGCCTACGGTCTTGCCGGCCAGTGAGGCTGGGTCGGCGCTCAGGCCTGCGCCTTTCTTGAAAACCAGCGAGGTTGGGCCGGAGAACAGTTCATCTGAGAAGTCGATCGCTTTTTCTCGAGCGGGCGTGACGGTCATCGACGAGATCACACCGTCGAACTTGTTGGCCTTGAGGCCCGGAATCATGCCGTCGAAGTCACTTTCAACCCACTTGCATTTGACCTTCAACTCCGCACAGATCGCATTGCCCAGATCAATATCGAAGCCCACCAGGCTGCCATCAGCGGCCTTGGATTCAAACGGTGCGTAGGAAGGGTCGACGCCGAAGCGCAACTCCTTGTACTCCTTGGCCATAGCAGTGTTAGCGGCCAGGCACAATGCAAGTGCGGAAAGCGTCAGCCATGCTTTTTTCATTGTGTTGTCCTTGCGTCCGAGGGGGTGCTTTAAGTGTGTCCCGGCCGTTACCGACCGAAGTGAGACATCAATGTGATAGCAAATTTCGCACCATATCTGCGCATGGCCTTAGCAGGCGCTGAACCAGGCCTGTCGCAAGGAAACTGTAGTGCCTTTAATGCCCAGGAATGGAACAGGGTAAGAGGCAAGGCGCACCGAGAGCGCCTGACTGTTACTTTCAGGCCTCAATAGCGTGCGTCGACCGCTTTCCCAGGATTTGGGCAATCTTTGATGTTTTTTGATGTGAGTATCAGGCGCAAAGCCGAGGCCAAGCTGGCCCTGGCTTTGTGGGGGGGGATGCACCGTGGTGCGCCCTTGATCGGGGCAAGGGCGCAAGGCAGTTATGAGGCTATCGACCCGGCACCAAGGTCAGGCGTTTGCTGCCATAGGCACGTTCGAAGTTTTGTGTCTGCATCGGGAAGCTGACGTAGCGGCCTTTGAACCAGGCATCCAGCCCGTCGGCAAAGTGGCTGCTGGCTGGGTTGCCCGACTGCCCGCTGCTACTGATGCCTTGCAGGGGTTCGGCCAGGCCGAAATCCACCACCATGCGCATGGACGGCATCAGGCGCGCATTGAAGTCCTGCCCCCAGGCATAGGCTGAACTGTTCAGCGTGGTGTGGTCTCCGCCTGCGGCCAGCGGCCCACGGTTGAGCGTATCGCCCAGGCCATGGAAGCTGGCGACCGGCCAACGGTACAGATGCAGCTTGCCCCATTGCCAGGTACGGTGGTCGCTACCCACTTCGCGCTCACCGACGTTGATCGCAGCCGCCAGGCTACGCGCGAGGATCGTCGGTTTGTCCTCTTTCTGCGCGGTGTTGCGGTCATCCCAGAATGGGCTGTCGTCACGTCCGAGCAAATGATCGGCCTGTGCCGAGTAGGAAAGTCGGGCGTTACTGATAAAGGCCTGCCAGGCAGCGCCGGTCTCCGGGCCCAATTCATCGAGGAAGGTCAGTTTGGCACTTTCCTGCAGGAACAACTGGTACAGCGCTGCGTCAGCCGAGGTGGCACTGAGACGGCCATCAAAGGCCATCAGGCGGTCGTAGGCTTCGTGGGCCTTGGCGCGTTGATCCTGAGGCAGGGCGTCGATAGCCTGTTTCAAAGGCTGGGCCATGCCCGGCGCCTGGAACATGCTTTTGAGCTTGGCAGCGAACAGTGTGGTCTGGTCGTTCTGCATGGTCATCAGGCTACGGCTGTCATGTTTGCCGTTGGCTGCCATCTGCGCCAGGCGCTCCGCACGCTCGGGGTAGTACCAGGTGTTGGACAGTTGCATGCCGTAACCGCGCGGTACGCTGCGCTGGTTGGCGTTGCCCAGCCAGCCCTGAGGCGGGTCCTGGTCATAGGGATGGAGCATCGGGTCGGCATAGCCGTCCCAGTCGTAACGTCCTTCCCAGCCGGGCGAAGGCAACAGACCCTGGCCTTCACGGCGGTTGGGGAAGTGGCCGGTGACCTGCCAGCCGATATTGCTGGCATCGGCAAACACCAGGTTCAGTGCCGGAGCACCAATCTCGCGGCTGGTTTCAAAGGCGCCTTCGACGTTGGCCTTGCGCGACAGGTCGAAGAACGCATCGAGGCTCTTGTCGCCTTTGAGCGTCGGGGTTTGCAGGGCAAGGGCAAGGCTTGCGTTCTGCGCTGGGTTGAGCAGGGCGCCATGACGGGTGTCATACAGGGTGTCGCGGATTGGGCGCTGCCCCTTGATGAAGAATGTTTCGTTACGGGCCATGGCCGGTTGCCATTTGCCGTCTACCTGATAGAACAGCCGGTTCCCTTCACGGCGGATTTTCTCCAGGAACAGGTCCTGGTTATCGCCCATGACCGCACTGGTGCTCCAGGCCAGCTTGCCGTTGAATCCAGACAGCACCAGTGGAAGGCCTGCAAGGGTGAAGCCGGCAGCCTGATATTTCGGCGCACGGATCTGTACCGGGCTCAAGGCCCATGCACCTTGGCTGTCACTGGCCAGCAGGCTTTTGCCACTGCGGCTATGCGGTGCGGCTATGGCCCAGTTGCTGGAGCCGGGGGCGCCGAGCAGGTTGAATGCAGCCAACTGCTGGCTCACGGCGTTGAGTGCAGCCAGGTTGGGCAGTTGGCTGCTCAGCTTCAGTCCGCCCAGTTTATCGGCTTCAGCATGCGGAAGTGGTTCATCCGGATAGTTCGGCAGCAGCCAGGCCAGCTTGTCGCTGCCGACTTTCTGCGCCAGCACCAAGGCCGCGAGTTCTTCCTGCAGGTTTACCGACTGGCTGAAGTTGTAGAGGCAGAAAATCAGCGCCGAGTCTTCCGGCTTCCAGTACTCCGGACGGTAGCCGGTCTGGGCCAACGGGGCTGGCAACTTGTCGCGGTAGCGGAACAGATAGGCGTTGACCCCGCGTGCATAGACTTCAAAGAAGCGTTTGAGGCGTGGTGATGCGTCGGCGTAGAGCTGGTTGGCGCTCTGCTTCAGGTTGACCGCACGCATCAGGCGGTCGACTTCCAAGGCATCTGGGCCGGCCATTTCTGCCAGGCGTCCTTGGGCCAGCAGACGCATGCCAACCATCTGACCAATACGGTCGCCGGCCTGCACATAGCCCAGGGTGAAGAGTGCGTCATGGAAGGTGCTGCTCTCGATCAGCGGCATGCCCATGGCATTGCGCCGCACCGAAACGTTCTGCGCCAGACCCTTGAGAGGTTGTACACCCGTGGTCGGCGGTACGCTGTCGTGGTAGCCGCCCATCTGGCAGCCGCCGAGGCTGAGTAGCCCGAGCATCGCTGCGGCAACGCCGAATCGGGGAAGAAAAGGGGGTAAGGCTGGCGAGGCCATGGTAAGGCTCCTGCAGGGTATGGCGGCGGAAAGGCGCTACGTTAGTGAGCGCGACCACACCATGCAAGCGGGGGCACAGCCTTTATTTTCAACGTGCTGCACCCCTTGCCTGTGACTCAGGGTTGTGGCGGGTTGATCTTTTCGACCAAGGCGTAGGCCCGCTGTGTGGCAGGACGCGCCTTGATGCGCTCGAACCAGGCCTTGAGTGCCGGGAAATCATCGAGGTTCTGGCTCTGCCACTGATGGGAAACAATCCACGGGTAGATGGCCATGTCGGCGATGCTGTACTCGGCTCCAGCGACGAACGGTCGGTCGGCCAGGCGTTTGTTCAGCACGCCATACAAGCGCGCGGTTTCATCCACGTAGCGTTTGATTGCATAAGGGATTTTTTCGGGCGCGAACCGGTTGAAGTGGTGGTTCTGGCCGGCCATCGGGCCCAGGCCGCCCATTTGCCAGAACAGCCATTGCAGGGTTTCCTGGCGGCCACGCAGATCCTTGGGCAGGAAGTGTCCGGTTTTTTCCGCAAGGTACAGCAGGATGGCGCCCGATTCGAACAGCGACAGCGGCGCCTGATGGTCGGCCGGATCATGGTCGACGATCGCTGGAATACGGTTGTTCGGGGCGATCTTCAGGAAGTCGGCAGCGAACTGTTCGCCTTTGCCGATGTTGATCGGGTGAATGCGGTAGGGCAGCCCGGTTTCCTCAAGAAACAGGGTAATTTTGTGGCCATTGGGGGTAGTCCAGTAATACAGGTCGATCATGGCACGCTCCGTCGAGGGTTCGGCAGCGACAATGTCGCTGCCGCCAGGCTGCGCTTGGGCACAGCGGTCGCCTTATGGATATCACAAGGTGCGACCTCGATGCAGCGTTGATCTACGCGGCTGCCCTCAGGCCCCGTGGCACTTCTTGAATTTCTTGTTGCTGCCGCATGGGCATGGGTCGTTACGGCCAACGTCCTTCAGGGCATTGCGTACCGGCTCTTGAGGCGCGTGGTTGCAGTGCGGGCCATGGACATGACCATGGTCGTGATCGTGGTGATGGTCATGATCGTGGTTGCAATCGGGGCCATGAACATGAGGTTGCTGGGTCATTGCGGTTACTCCGGAATAAAATCGCCGGGAATTATCTCACCACTGCGTGATAAGTGCAGGCTGCGTGGCCAGAAAAATCCGCTGCTCAGGTCGCCATCCAGTCGGTAGTGGATCGGTCGTTCAGGATGCTTGAGCAGCTTGACGACGTCCTTGAGGTGTTCCCAGAGGTTGGTCCTTATTGGCACCTTGAATGTCTTGTGACTGTGGGCGGCCACATTGACCCACTGGTCGGACTCGCCCTCGGCCAGCGTCAGCTCATTCAGCCGCACCTTGTAGCGCAGTGCCCTGACCAGCAGACGTGAATCGTTGGGGTTGTCGATGCGAAAATGCAGTACGAACTCTTGTTGCAGCAGACGTGCCTTGACGGTTTCGACCTTGACCAGATGAACCTCTGGGTCTTGGTAGGGAGTTCCGAACCAGCTCGCACAGCCACTCAATAGTAGAAGGCTTATCAGCATGAGGCTGGTTCGAATAGGCATCAGGCTAGCTTCCTAGATAGCTGGCACAGCACTTCTTGAACTTCTGTCCGCTGGCGCAGGGGCAAGGGTCATTGCGCCCGGCTTTCAATCCAACCGTTGGGTCGATGAAGTACCAGGTACCCTTGTTCTGCACAAATGCCGAACGCTCGCGATGGGCGTGCTCACCGGTGCTGTCATGCCAGCGTGCGGTGAAGGTCACGAAGGCATGTTCCGGTTGTCCGCCAAAGACTTCCGCAGATTCCACGTCCAGCCCCAGCCAGGTGCTCTGCGTACTCCACTCGGCAATGGCGTTGCGGTCCAGGCCTGCTTGCTGAATGGGCAGGGTGGTTGCCACCAGGTAATCGACCAACCCCAATACGTAGGCGCTATAGCGCGAACGCATCAACGTCTGTGCGTCAGGGGCCGGCGAGCCTGCGTGATAGTGGCCGCAGCAGGCATCCAGCAGGTTGCCGCTGCCACAGGGACAAACCGTGACACTCATTGTTCTACCACCAGTACTTTCCAAAATTCTGCGGGTTGGCCCAGAACTTGGCATTCAGCCAGTCCGGAACCTGCTTGTATTCTCGTAGATCATAGGTGAACAGGCTTAGCACCTGTTCGTCGCGTTGGAAGCGTTCACTGGCCTGGAGGGCCAGGGCGAAGAAGTCGGTGTCTTTCCAGCCGCACGCAGGCAGATCGGCCAATACCGCAACCCGACTGGCGTTGAGGTTTCGGATACCGCCCAACAGCTCCAGGCCTTGGCGTCTGGGCAAATGTTCCAGGCAGTCGACCAACAGTGCCAGATCAAAGCGTTGCGAGGCCAGTTCAAGGGGGAGGGGGCCGGGATTGGTGACGTGAATCTCAGCCTGCGGGTGGGCTTGCGCGAACGCATCCAGAGCCGGGAAACGGCTGCCTACGACCAACAAGCGTTGCGGTGCCTGGCGCTCCAGCAGAGCAGCCAATGCCTGCTGTGGGGTGCGTTGGGAAAAACTCTCGGTCATCAGCAGTCCTCAAATCAGATAATCCAAGACTACACTGAGTCATGGCTTATTGCTGGCGGAGTTGGGGTGTGCGGTCTTTACTCAACGGAGCATCGCTTATGCACCGATTCCCCGAGGAGACGCATCAAATGAGCATAGTACGCACAGCATTACCTCTGGTTCTGCTAACCAGCGTGTTGACTGGTTGTGCAGGTTTGCAAAAAACCGACTGGCCTAAGTGTGCCGCCGTCGGAGGCGTCGGTGGCGCGGCGTTGGGTGCGATCGAGAGTTCCAGCTGGGCAGGCTGGGGCGCGTTGCTCGGTGGCGGCCTGGCAGCCGGCTACTGCTGGGCCCATGGCGACGGTGACGAAGATCACGATGGCGTGCCGGACAGCCGCGACAAGTGCCCGGGCACACCGCGTGGCGTTCAGGTCGATGCCAACGGTTGCCCACCTGCACCGGTTGTTGAGCAACCGGTAGTGGTCAAGGAAGAAGTGATCGTTATTCGTGATGTCCGCTTCATGTTCAACTCAGCCAAGCTGACCGCCGCTGATAAAATGCGCCTGGACAAGGTTGCCAGTCGTCTGAAAAGCGAGGCGCCGGGCGCCAGGCTGAGCGTGACCGGGCATACCGACAGTGTCGGCAGCGATGCCTACAACCAGAAACTGTCTGAGCGCCGCGCTTATTCAGTGACCGATTATCTGGTTGAAAGCGGCGTACCGCGCAGTAGCTTCGTATCGGTACGGGGCGCAGGCGAAAGTCAGCCAGTGGCTGATAACAAAACAGACGATGGCCGCAGCATGAACCGCCGGGTGGAAATCCGGATCGAGCGCTGAGCCTCTATCAGGTCCACGGCCCCAGACGTGCCGTGGGCCTGCCGTTGTCTGTGTGTCAACGCAGATGCAGAAGCCTTTCCGATGGCGCTACCCTCTGGCGCAAGTCGGGAGGCAGGGTTACTGTTGCAGGCGATGCCAAGGGATTGAGGTCTTGGTATTGCCAATAAAAAGAACAAGTCGAGAGGGGCGGGCGCGTATGAAGGTGTTCTGGGGCCTGGGCAAGGCCTTGACAGTGGTGTTCTGGTGGGTGGTGTTGATGAATCTGCTCAGTCCTGCGGAAAAACCCTTCCACCTGCTGATCAACGCCGCTGGGGCGACATTGTTGGCATTGCATGTCCTGGAAGTGCTGGTGTTCAACCGTCTTCTGCGTGAGCGCAGCCATCGTTGGTTCGACCGTCTGCAGATCCTGCTTGTCGGTGTTTTCCACATCCAATCGATACCGACACCGCGCCAGGAGGCAGGTCATGCGTAAATTCATGGTTTTGCTGACATTGGTCAGCCCATTGGCAATGGCCGAGAGCCTGAGTGTCGGAGCGCATTCGGTACTGCGTCTGCCCAACAAAAGCAGCGTGGTTCAACTGGAGCGCCTTGATGTGGCGGACTACGGGACCTTGCTGTTGCCGGCCAGTTTGACCGAACTGAATGTCGGCTCGTTGCGCCTGGGCCGAGAGGCGCGGATCGCGGTTGTACCGGCTGCGCAGGCGCTACGTATTGAAGCTGGCGCTGCCGAGTTGGCGGATGGCAGTCAGATCCTTGCCCACGGTGCCCCCGGGACATTCGAGAAAGCTGCCATGCCGGGACGAGACCTTGAGCTGCGCCTGCATCGTTTGCAGGCCGTGCAACTGTCGATTGACGCTCGCGGAGGCGCAGGTGCGCCTGGGTATGTCGGGCTTGATGGGGCCAATGGCAAGGCCGGTGGCTGTACCTGGGGGCAGGCTGAACCCGGGGCGAACGGCCAGAACGGTGGTGATGGCCATGACGGCGCAGCAGGTGGGCGTGTGCTGTTGGCGCTGCCCGCCAGCTACCCCGAGGCTCAGATCAAGGTGCGAGTGGATGGTGGGGCGCCGGGCCTGGCTGGGGCTGCCGGTAAGCCGGGGAAAGGCGGGGCGAGCAAAGGGTGCTTTGTGTACCGTACCCAAGGCGGCGCGAGCGGTAAACCTGGCGCACCAGGGCAGCCCGGTTTGGCGGGCGCCGCAGGCGCTTTCACACTGAAGCGTTTGTAACAATCTCGGCGGGGGCGGCACGTACGCAGCGTCTGTATCGCTGGCACGCTCGCCTCCTGCCGATCAGCCTTGTGATATCACACCAGCAGACGTGAAGAGGCCACCGCTACCACGGCCAGGCCCAGCAGCAGGTTTACGCCGACCAGTCGACGAATCCGCCCGAGCACACCGGCACCTGCCGACCAGTCTTCAGCCTGTACGGCCTTGCGCAATGCAGGCAGCAGCAACGTCTGGATACGAATAAACAGCGCCAACATGGCGATAGCGCCGCCAATCATCACCTGTACATAGCGTGGGGCCGTTTCAAAACCGGCAAAGCGCAGGTGCAGCATGCCCATGCCGCTGATCACCAGCACTGCGACGGCGACCCAGACCCATACGAAAAAACGCTGAAACACTTCTACCCAGAGGCGCAGGCGAGCAGGGCCGTCCAGGGCGGCAACAGCGGCCGGGCGCAGTACCAGCCAGGCGAAGAACATGCCGCCGACCCAGACCAGGGTGGCCAGAACATGCAGGCTATAAGGGATGGCAAAGGCGGTCATCGGGAACTCCGTTCAGCGCAAAGGGCAATAGCGGGTTATGATAGCGGCCCAATCGAAACACTGAAAATATATCCAGCCCTTCGGGCGCCCCGACACCATGATCAGCAACGAACTCAAATCCCAAATTCAGGGCGCCTACTCGCGTTTTCTCGAAGCCAAGAGCCTCAAGCCGCGCTATGGCCAGCGCCTGATGATTGCCGAAGTCGCCAAAGTATTGGGCGATATCGAGTGCGACGACGAGGGACGACGCAGCGGCGACCCTGCGGTGGTGGCGGTCGAGGCCGGTACCGGTACGGGTAAAACCGTGGCCTACAGCCTCGCTTCGATTCCGGCGGCCAAGGCTGCTGGCAAGCGCCTGGTGATTGCCACCGCCACGGTTGCCCTGCAGGAGCAAATCGTATTCAAGGACCTGCCGGACCTGATGCGCAACAGTGGCCTGAACTTCAGCTTCGCCCTGGCCAAGGGGCGTGGGCGCTACCTGTGCCTGTCCAAGCTCGACCTGCTGTTGCAGGAAGGCCATGCACAGTCGGCGACGGCCCAGTTGTTCGAGGAAGAAGGCTTCAAGATCGAGGTGGACGAAGCCAGCCAGAAGCTCTTCACCAGCATGATCGAGAAACTTGCCGGCAATAAATGGGACGGTGACCGCGACAGCTGGCCTCAGGCTCTGGAGGATCAGGACTGGGCACGGTTGACCACTGATCACAGCCAATGCACCGGCCGACATTGCCCGAATTTCCAGCAATGTACCTTCTACAAGGCCCGTGAAGGCATGGGCAAGGTCGATGTCATCGTGACCAACCATGACATGGTCCTGGCCGACCTGGCCCTGGGCGGTGGTGCAGTGCTGCCCGATCCGCGCGACACTATTTATGTCTTCGACGAAGGGCACCACCTGCCGGACAAGGCCATTGGCCATTTCGCGCACTACACGCGTTTGCGCTCCACCGCCGACTGGCTTGAGCAAACGGCCAAGAACCTGACCAAGCTGTTGGCCCAGCATCCACTGCCGGGCGACCTCGGCAAGCTGATCGAACAGGTGCCGGAGCTGGCGCGAGAGATCAAGACGCAGCAACAGTTCATGTTCACGGCCTGCGAGCAACTGGCGGATTTCCGTGCCGGTGAAGACATGGAGGGCCGTGAGCGCCCGCGTCACCGTTTTGTGGCTGGCGTGGTGCCTGAGCACATGCGGGAAATGGGTATTGAACTGAAGAAAGGCTTTTCGCGCCTGAACGACCTGTTCACCCGCCTGACCGAGTTGCTCAAGGAGGGTATGGATGGCGAGGTGAACATCGGCATCGCCAGCCATCAGGCTGAAGAGTGGTACCCGCTGTTCGGCAGTTTGTTGATGCGCGCCCAGGGCAACTGGGAACTGTGGACTGCCTTTACCGCCGAAGATCCCGAGGACAGCCCGCCCATGGCGCGTTGGCTGACCTTGGCCGAAAGCGGCGCATTGTTTGACATTGAGGTTAACGCCAGCCCGATCCTTGCCGCCGAAATGCTCCGGCGCAACCTCTGGAGCGTGGCCCATGGCGCACTGGTTACCTCCGCTACCCTGACAGCCCTCGGTAAATTCGACCGCTTCCGCATGCGTGCGGGTTTACCCAAGGCCGCTGTGACTGCGGTTGTGCCGAGCCCGTTTCACCATGTCGACGCAGGCGTGCTGCGTGTGCCTGACTTGCGCGCCGACCCGCGTGATGCGGCTGCACATACAGCCGCGATCATCCGCGACCTGCCTGAGTTGGTCGAAGGCTCGCGGGGCTCGCTGGTGCTGTTCTCGTCGCGTAAACAGATGCAGGACGTCTTCGATGGCCTGGACCGTGATTGGCGCAAGCAGGTGTTTATCCAGGGCAACCTGTCCAAGCAGGAAACCTTGAACAAGCACAAGGCGCGGGTGGACGGTGGCGATTCCAGTGTGCTGTTTGGTTTGGCCAGTTTTGCTGAAGGTGTCGACCTGCCGGGGGCCTACTGCGAGCACGTGGTCATCGCCAAGATCCCCTTCGCGGTACCTGATGACCCGGTTGAAGCCGCGTTGGCCGAATGGATCGAAGCGCGAGGCGGTAATCCGTTCATGGAGATTGCTGTCCCGGATGCGTCCTTGCGCCTGATCCAGGCCTGTGGTCGCCTGCTGCGTACAGAGGAAGACCGCGGCATCATTACCCTGCTTGATCGTCGCGTGGTCACTCAACGCTATGGCAAGGCTATTCTCAACGCATTGCCACCTTTTCGCCGGGAAATTTCCTGACGCCCGGAGCTTAATGTACCTGGGCGTTGTCTATCACTGAGATCAAGGCCCCACCCGGGTCATCAAGGAGAGCTCCAGCCTTATGCTTCACCGCACCCTGCCTGCCGTATTCGCCCTGTTGTTCGCTCAGCCGCTTCTGGCCGGGCAACAGACGCTGTTCAGCTTCGTTCGTCCGACCGCCGTGGTGCAGGTCGCGACCGAGGATGCCAGCTTGCCGCAGTACAATGCAGAGCAAACGGCGGAAGGCGAGGTGCTGCGGCGTGTGGTTTTCAACCCGGCGCAGCGTCCGAGCCTGCGCCTCAGCCCGCAGACGGGGGCCTGGGACTGGTCAAATGCAAGCGCCATGACCTTGCGCCTGCAAAGTGCAATGGATTGGGCGTTGACGCTGGATGTCACGCTCCAGAGCAGCGATGGCAAAACCCTTACCAGTCGCATCGACCTGCCTGCCGGCCCTGCACAGACTGTATGGGTGCCGCTCAAGGCCAGTTCACCGCTGAGCCAGGGCATGCGTGCCGGGCCGCCGATGCCCTGGGTGCATGAGGGCCAGCGCGTGTTGCTGACCAGCAGTGCGGGCGAACTGGACCTCTCGCAGGTGGTGTCGGTGACCTTGTCGATGACCAAGCCCAATGTCGCGCAAAGCGTGCTCATCGAGCGTTTCGGCACACAGGACGACGATCAACTGCAAAAGGCCGCTTATGCCGGCATTATCGATGTCTATGGCCAGTTCAGTCGTGGCCGCTGGCCTGAGAAGGTGACCAGTGATGAGCAACTGCGCAGCGCTGCTGCCAAGGAACAGCAACAGCTCAAGGGGTGGCTGGCTGAGCGTGCCAAGTTGCCGCTAGATACCTTCGGTGGCTGGAAGGGCGGGCTGGCCTTTGAGGCCAAGGGCTTCTTTCGTACCGAGAAGCGCGACGGTCGCTGGTTCCTGGTCACACCTGAAGGGCATCCGTTCTACTCGCTGGGGGTCAACACCGTGGCTGCAGAGGGTGGCCGTACCTATGTCGAGGGCCGTGAGGCTATGTTTACGAGCCTGCCGCAAGGCCAGGAGCGGTTGGCGTCCCTCTATGGTGAAGGGAACAATCACGATGGCAATGGTTCCTCCCGTGGTCGCGCGTTCGATCAGGGCCGTTGGTTCGATTTCTATGCTGCCAACCTTGAGCGCAGCTACGGCCAGCCCTGTGCCGATGCCAGTCACTGTCCTGCGGTGAGCCTTGATGCCAAGCGCTGGCAGTCTCATGCCCTCGACCGATTGCAGGCCTGGGGCTTCAACACCTTGGGTAACTGGAGCGACCCGGCCCTGGGGCAACTTGGTCGCGTGCCTTACACCCTGCCGCTGGCCATCGTGGGCGACTACAGCAGTATCAGTACCGGGATGGATTGGTGGGGGGCCATGCCCGACCCGTTTGATCCGCGTTTTGCGATGGCGACCGAGCGCGCAGTGGCCATCGCTGCGCGTGATCACCGGGATGATCCCTGGTTGATCGGATACTTCGCGGATAACGAACTGGCCTGGGCGGCACCGGGCGACGACCCGAAGGCCCGCTATGCCTTGGCGTTCGGTACATTGCGCCAGACTACGGACGTGGCCGCCAAGCGCGCATTTCTCAAGCAACTGCGAGACAAGTACCGCAACCAGGAGGGGTTGTCCAAGGCCTGGGGCATCCAGCTGACGGCCTGGGAACTCATGGAAGACCCGGGATTCGAGGCGCCACTGCCTAATCCTGAGCACCCCGAGATAGAAGCGGATTACCAGTATTTCCAGAAGGTATTTGCGCAAACCTACTTCAAGACCATCGACGACGCGTTGAACTGGCATGCGCCCAACCACCTGTTACTGGGCGGCCGCTATGCGGTGAGCAGTCCGGAGGCGGTTGCAGCCTGTGCCGAGTACTGTGATGTGATCAGTTTCAATTTCTACACGCCCACGCCTCAAGATGGCTATGACTTCACTCAGCTCAAGGCACTGGACAAGCCGGTACTGGTGTCCGAGTTTCAGTTCGGCTCAAGGGACCGTGGGCCGTTTTGGCCCGGGCCAATGGAGGTTGCCCGGGAAGAAGACCGAGGGCCTGCCTATGCGAACTTCCTCAAGGCCGCTTTGGCCGAGCCTATGATTGTTGGCGCGCACTGGTTCCAATACATGGACCAGCCTGCCAGCGGACGTTTGCTCGACGGTGAAAACGGTCACTTTGGTCTGGTCGGCATTACCGATGTACCGTTCCAGGGTTTTATCGGTGCCGTACGCAAGGCCAACCTGCAGGCTCAGGAACAGCTCGCCAAGTAGGGTTCAACTCTCGGCTCCTGCGGTTGTTGCAGGAGCCGATCTGGGCGGTATTGTCCCGCGCAACCATTCGCCAGCTATCTGTTCCCAAATCGGCGTCAGGCTGGAACAATGCACGCCATTTAGAACACGGGTTGTGCAGGGAGTCGGCGGGTGCAGATTCAGGGTCATTACGAACTTCAGTTCGAAGCAGTACGCGAAGCCTTTGCCGGTTTGTTCGACGATCCTCAGGAGCGCGGCGCAGCGCTGTGTATTCAGGTTGGCGGAGAGACGGTGGTCGATCTATGGGCCGGTAGCGCTGACAAGGACGGCGAGCAGGCCTGGCACAGCGACACCATCGCCAATGTGTTCTCCTGCACCAAGGCCTTTACTGCCGTGACTGCACTGCAACTGGTCGGTGAGGGCAAGTTGCAGCTCGACGCGCCAGTGGCGCGCTACTGGCCGGAGTTCGCAGCGGCAGGTAAAGAAGCCATCACCCTGCGCCAGTTGCTTTGCCATCAAGCCGGCCTGCCTGCCATCCGTGAATTACTGCCTGCCGAAGCGTTGTACAACTGGCAGACAATGGTCGATACCCTTGCCGCCGAAGCCCCCTGGTGGACGCCCGGTACTGCCCATGGCTATGCCGCGATTACCTTCGGTTGGCTGGTTGGCGAATTGATTCGCCGCGCTGATGGTCGGGAGCCGGGTACCTCAATCGTTGCACGTACCGCACGGCCATTGGGCCTGGATTTCCACATCGGCTTGGCCGATGAAGCGTTTCACCGCGTTGCTCACGTCGCCCGTGGCAAAGGTGTGATGGGGGATGAAGCGGCCCAGCGCCTGCTGCAAGTGACCATGCGCGAGCCCCAGGCATTATCGACACGAGCGTTTACCAACCCGCCTTCGGTGCTCACCAGCACCAACAAGCCAGAGTGGCGCCGTATGCAGCAGCCAGCGGCCAATGGTCATGGCAATGCCAGAAGCCTGGCCGGTTTCTATGCCGGTTTGCTGGAGGGCAGCCTGCTTGAGGCGGAGCTTCTGGATGAGTTGACCCGCGAGCACAGTATCGGCCAGGACCTGACCTTGCTGACGCAGACCCGGTTCGGCCTGGGCGTGATGCTGGATCAACCAAACGTTCCCAATGCCACCTTTGGCCTCGGGCGCAGGGCGTTCGGGCACCCGGGAGCGGGTGGTTCGGTTGGCTTTGCCGACCCTGAATACGATGTTGCCTTTGGCTTTGTCACCAACACCCTGGGCCCCTATGTGTTGATGGACCCGCGTGCCCAGAAACTTGTACGGGTGCTAGCGACGTGCCTGTGACCAGTCATGTCGACCAGGTGCTGGAACCCATGGCCCATTTTGCTTTCCAACGGCCCGGCTGTATCGGCCGATTCTTAATCCTTTTTACGGTGTATCGTTGATGTACTCTCATAAAACGCTCGCGCTTGCTTTGTGCCTTGCGGTAACCGGATGCGCCCAGCACCCGCAGAACGCTTCGGCGAAAAACGATCATGGCTGGTGGCCATTTGGTGGTAGCGAAAAGGTTGCTGATCAGGATGTGAAAAAAGCGATCGATGAGAAAGTGGCCAAGGCCGACGCCAAGTCTGAAAGTGAGAGCCACGGGTGGTGGCCATTTGGCGAGAGCAAGAAGGTAGATGCACCTAAAGCCTTGAAGATGCCTGATCCGAAGGTGACCCAGGCCTGGCTCGACAACTATGAACCGCGCTTGCGTCAAGCGATCAAGGGCAGCAAGTTCGAACTGGAGCGCCGTGATAATGTACTGGTCATCACTGCGCCGGTTGACAGCTCATTCAACCCTGATCGCCCTGCAATGTTGCTGCCGGTCACGTTAGGGCCGATCACTCAGGTGGCCAAGGTCATCGAGAGCGATCCCAAAACAGCTGTTTTGGTCGTGGGGCATGGTGATACCAGCGGTGCGACAGCGGCTAACCAGAAGACCAGCCAGGAGCGGGCACAGTCGGTGGCAGCGATTTTCCGTCTCAGCGGCCTGCAACGTGACCGCTTGATGCTGCGTGGCATGGGCTCGTTGATGCCGCGTGCGGCCAATGACAGCCAGAAAGGCCGTGCGTTGAACCGTCGGGTGGAGATGGTACTGACCCCGCAAGACACCATGCTGGCGTTGCTCAGCAAGTACAGTCAACCAACGCCAAGCCCGGCTGAGCTGGTTGCGGTACAGGATGCCAAAGCACCGGCCAAGGTCGCAGCCAAACCATCGGCCAAGACGCCGACCAAGAAAGCCGCGGCGGCCAAGAAAACCGTAGCGAAGAAGAACACCGCGGTGAAGAAGGCTGCAGCCAGCAAGCCAGCTGCCAAGCCAACGGCCAAGAAAGCGCCAGCGGCGAAGGATGTTGCTGCCGTCAGTACCGCGAAGACCAACTGATCGTCAAGGAACGCTGCTATGACCCAGACCCTGGCCGATATGCGCCGTGACTACACCCGTGATGGACTGGCTGAAGCCCAGGCACCGAGCGAGCCGTTCGTTCTGTTCCACCAATGGTTCGCTGAAGCTGTTAAAACCGAACAGCCACCTGTAGAGGCCAACGCCATGACCCTGGCGACGGTCGATGCAGATGGCCGTCCACATTGTCGCGTGTTGTTGCTCAAGGGGTTGGATGAGCAGGGTTTCACGTTCTTTACAAACTATGACAGCGCCAAGGGCATGCAACTGCTGTACAACCCTTATGGCGCCATGACCTTCTTCTGGCCAGCCCTGGAGCGGCAGGTGCGCATTGAAGGCAAGGTGGTCAAGGTGTCGCCACAGGAGTCCGATGCGTACTACCAGGTTCGCCCTTTGGGCAGTCGCCTGGGGGCCTGGGCTTCACCGCAGAGCCAGGTGATTGCAGACCGTGCAGAGCTCGAAGCGTTGCTCAAGGACACTGAGCAGCGCTTCAGCGACAGCCAGCCGCATTGCCCTGAGCATTGGGGCGGTTACCGTTTGCTGCCCGATCGCATCGAATTCTGGCAGGGGCGCCCAAGCCGTTTGCATGACCGCCTCAACTACCGCTTGGTGGATGGGCACTGGGTGCGTGAGCGCCTGGCGCCTTAACTCGCCTGATACCCGGCAGCTTCGCGTTCCAGCCAGGCTGCCAGGTCACGGCGTTTGACCTTCTGGGTCTTGGCGCTGTCTAACCGCTGTAGCATGTACTCGCGCTTCAGGGGATCGCTACCTGCCAACGAGAGCGCCAGGTCACGGTCCGACCAGCGCTTGATGCGGACGTAGAGCCACCAGTGGAAGTACAAACCCGCGACGGTAGTGGCCGCGATGATGAAGTAATCCATGTTTATCCCTGCGCAGTAAAAACAGTTTTTACAGACCGGTCGATGGGCCGCCTGTACGGATGCTGTATGGAAGCAATTTTATACTGCCGCTGTCGTGACAGCCGTCAACGCGCGGAGTCTAATGGCAACTTGTCTTTTGGAGATGATCCTATGCGTAAATCTGTTCTGCTGGTAGCGTCCGTGACCACCCTGTCACTGCTTCTTGGTGGTTGTGCGTCCAGCCTGACCGGTGACTCCTACTCCCGTGATGAGGCTCGGCGCGTGCAGACCGTACGCATGGGGACCATTGAGTCTCTGCGACCGGTGAAAATCGAAGGTACCAAGACGCCCATCGGTGGTGGTGCGGGTGCCATCGTTGGTGGCGTAGCCGGCAGTGGCGTTGGTGGTGGCCGTGGCAGCGTAGTGGCCGCCGTGATTGGCGCGGTTGCCGGCGGCCTGCTCGGCTCTGCGGCAGAAGAGGGCATTACGCGTACTCAGGGTGTTGAAATCACCGTGCGCGAAGATGACGGGAGCATGCGCGCCTATGTGCAACAGGTTCAGGAAAACGAGATTTTCCGCGTGGGTGACCGTGTACGCATCATGACCGTCGACGGCACCAGCCGCGTGACTCGCTGATACCCCGGCGCATAAAAAACAAAACCCCGACGCGGCTTGGCCGGTCGGGGTTTTTTATT
>NZ_MBPN01000059.1 GCF_001695625.1 Pseudomonas defluvii | reverse complement strand
ATGGATATGCCTGCTTGCATCAGCGGCGATACACGCTTGTGATGTGTGGCATTCACTTCGCGAACATATCCATTCCCGGCAGCGGCACCACCGGCTGGTTTCGCCTTTTACGGCGACCCACTTTTGCCCCGACAAAAGTGACACGCCGTAAAGGCGGAACGGGGCATCGGGCCCAACATCGCGAATGGATATGCCTGCCGTCATCAGGGGCGACGCATGTTTGTGGCTATTGGCACTCACTTCGTGAACATACCCATTCATTGATGTGGTTGATTGACGTATCAAGCACTCCAAGGGCTCAAGTGAACAGCCCTGGTCAGCTCCAACTCAGGATTGGCCAGCCGTGTTGCTCGGCGTGCCCGCGCAGTACCGGGTCGGGGTTCACCACGACGGGGTGGTCCACCTTGAGCAGCAGCGGCAAGTCGTTGCGCGAGTCAGAGTAGAAACTGGCACCCTCCAGGTTCTCTTCTTCCTGATCCAGCCACTCCAGCAGGCGGGTGATCTTGCCTTCGCGGTAAGTCAGCACGCCCCGGGTCTTGCCGGTGTACACGCCGTTCACGACCTCAAGATCAATGGCGAGAAATTCGTCGATACCCAGCCGCGCCGCAATCGGTGCCACCAGGTGGGTGCCGGAGGCCGATATCACCAGCACCCGGTCGCCACGCTTGCGGTGTTCGGCGATCCGTTTGCAGGCTTCGCTGAAGATGATCGGCTCAATGATGTTCTCGACCCAAGGCTCCACCAGGTGCTGCAGTTCTTCCTGGGTACGCCCGGCAATGGGCTCCAGGCTGAACGCCATGTAGTCCTCCATGGCCAGGTGGCCACGGCCATATGCATCCATCAACTCACGGTCGCGGCGCAGAAAAGACTCACCATCGACCCAACCCAGGCGGGCCATTTCTTCACTCCACAGCGAGGCGCAGTCGCCGTGGATCAAGGTTTCGTCCAGATCGAAAATCGCTAAAGCCATTTCACTCAAACTCCTGTGCAACCCTCAGGCAACTTCGCAGAGGGCGGTGGGATCGATGGACAAGGATACCCGTTGACCATTGGGATGCAGATCGGCGGACGAGCGATTCAGTACATCGACCAGTAACTCGACACCCCGGGCCTCGACCCGGTAACGGATCACGTTGCCCAGCAGACTATGACTGCGTACCTGGCCTTCCAGTTCGCCGTTCAGGCTCAGGACGATGGCTTCCGGGCGAATGGCCAGGCGACTGCTGATCGGTCGTTGCAGCAAGCGGCTGGCGCTGTCGGCATCGAGCAGGTTGTAGTTGCCGATAAAACCGGCGGCGAAGGCATCGGCGGGGGCGGTGTAGAGGGTTTCGGCATCGCCGCTCTGGACGATACGCCCTTGGTTCATCAGGAAAATGCGATCCGACAGGATCAGTGCTTCCTCCTGGTCATGGGTCACAAAAATGGTCGTCAGGCCCAACTCACGCTGGATATTTCGGATCTGTTCGCGCAGGTGCTTGCGGATCCGCGCATCCAGGGCCGACAGCGGTTCGTCGAGCAGCAGCAGGCGTGGTCGGGTCACCAGTGAGCGGGCCAGGGCCACACGCTGGCACTGGCCACCAGAAAGCTGGTGCGGATAGCGGCTGGCGAAGTCTTGCAGCTCGACCAGTTGCAGTACCTCAAGCACGCGGCTGCGGCTTTCTTCGGGGGCAACCTTCTGCATGCGCAGGCCAAAGGCGACGTTCTGTTCCACGGTCATGTTGGGGAACAGGGCATAGCTCTGAAAGACCATGCCGATTCCGCGTTTCTGCGGGCTCAGAGGCACCAGGTCCTGGCCGTCCAGAAGAATCTTGCCGCTGTCCACTGCCGTCAGCCCGGCGATGCAGCGCAGCAGGGTGGATTTGCCGCAGCCGGAAGGGCCGAGCAGGGTGACGAACTCACCGCGTTCGATGTGGCAGTTGATGTCATTGAACACCGGGTTGCCGGCATAACGTTTCTGCAGGTTTTGCACACTGACGAAGCTCATATCACGACTTGTCCTTGTTCAGGCGGTTGGCTGCCCAGGTCAGCACCAGCACGAAGAGGAAATAGGAAATCACCAGGGCGCTGTTGAAATGGCCGCTGCTGTTACGCATGTTGTTGAGGTACACCTGCAGGGTTTCATAGCGCGTGCCGACCAACAGGTTGGCGAAGACGAACTCGCCAAACAGGAACGAGAACGACAAAAGCAGCGCGACCATCAGGCCCTTGCGCAGGTTGGGCAGTACCACCAGCAGCGCGGCCTGAAAGGTACTGGCGCCGAGCAATTGGGCGGCGTCCATCAGGTCACGCAGGTTAATGGCTTGCAGGTTGTTGGTGATTGCCCGGTACATGAAGGGCAAGGCCACGGTGAAGTAGCAACCGATCAGGATCCATGGCGTACCGACCATCGCCAGCGGCCCCGAGCCATAGAGCTGCAGCAGGCCCACCGAGGACACCACCGGCGGTACCGCGAAGGGCAACAGGATGAGGATGTTCATCAGCGCGTCGAGCCGGGGGAAGTGGTAATGCACCACGAACAGCAACGGCAGAATCAGCAGTACCGAGAGAATCAACGCCCCCACGCATACCAGCAGCGATTGGCCGAATGCGGCAAGAAAGCGCGGGTCGCTCCACAAGGCCAGGTACCACTTGAGGGTCAGCCCACTGGGCAGAATGCTCGCTGACCAACTGGTGGCCAGGGAGTAGAGCAAGGTACCGGCCAGGGGCAACAGCAACAGCAGAAACAGGGCGTAGACCACCAACCGATGATAGAGGTGGGTCGAAGCGGGTTCAGCGCGCGACATGGTAGCTCCTCTTCAGCAGCCATTGGTGGACCAGGGTAACCAGCGTCATCAAGCCGACCAGGATCATGGCCAGGGCACTGGCCAGGTTCGGGTCCAGGGAGATGTCGCCCGCGACCAGCGCGGCGATGCGGATCGGTAACACGTTGAAGTTGCCGGTGGTCAAGGCGTACACCGTGGCGTAAGCCCCCAGGGCGTTGGCCAGCAGGATCACGAAAGTGCCGAGCAGGGCTGGGGTCAATACTGGCAGGCCGATATGCCGCCAGTACTGCCAGGCGTTGGCACCGAGCAACTCGGCGGACTCACGCCAGTCTTCACGCAGGGCGTCGAATGCCGGGTAGAGCAGCAGCACACCCAGCGGGATCTGGAAGTAGGTGTAGAGGATGATCAACCCGCTTTTGGAGTACAGGTTGAAGTCTTCGATGATCCCGGCCTGCTTGAGCAGCATGGTCAGGGCACCGTTGAAACCGAGCAGGATGATGAAGGCGAAGGCCAGTGGCACCCCGGCGAAATTGCTGGTCATGTTGGCGAAGGCGTTGACGAAGTCGCGCAGCCGCGAATCGACCCGGCGCAGCGAGTAGCTGCCGAGGATGGCGATCAGGATGCCGAACAGGCTCGACCAGAAACTGATCTCCAGGCTGTGCTGGATAGCCTGGCGGTAGAACTTCGAGTTGAACACCTTGCTGAAGTTGTCCAGGCCCCAGCCACTTTCGGCCTGAACACTGTGTATGGCGACCCAGGCCAGCGGGGCAATTTGAAAGACCAGGAAAAACACCGCAAAGGGCAGCAGGCAGAGCAGCGCCAGGTATTTACCGCGAGTGAGCGCGTTCACGTGAGTAGCTCCCGGCACACCGGCTTGTCATGGGCAATGCCCATCAGCTCGCAAATCGTGCCACACAACTCGGTCTGCAAGGGTTTGGCGGCAGGGTCGAGGCTGAAGGCATCGCCAAACACGAACAGCGGCACTTCACGCTCTTCAGGCAGCAGGCCATTGTGCGAGTGGTCGTTGTTCATGCCGTGGTCAGAGGTGACGAGTACCTGATAGCCACTGTCGAGCCAGCCTTGCAGATAGTCGGCCAGCAGGATGTCGGCGCCGCGTGCACTGTTACGGTACTGACGGCTGTCCAGCCCGTGGCGATGGCCGGCGTCGTCAATGTTCATCGGATGCACGAGCAGGAAGTTCGGTGCATGCCGGCGTCGCAGGTACTCGGCATCGGCAAACAGGTGCGAGTCCGGGTAGTGATCGACGTAATAAAACAGGCCGTGTTGAATCGGCAGTTTCGGCGAGTGCGTGTGGCGATCACGCAACGGGTCGAACGGTGAGCGGTTGTACAGTTCGCTGACCCAGTGGTAGGCCGCTGCCGCCGTGCTCAGGCCTGCTTCGTGGGCGTAATGAAAGATGCTGCGCTGCGTGGACAGGCGCGTGACGTTGTTGTGAACAATACCGCTGTCGATGGGGGCTACGCCGGTAAGGATGCACTCATACAGCGGGCGGGACAGTGCCGGCAGCTCGCATTCGAGGCGGTACAGGGCTGCACGGTCGGCTTCGACATAGGCATGCAGGTGGCCCATGGCGTGATGTGCGACCTGATAGTTGAGGCCATCAAGCAGGACCAGAATGACGTTGTGTTTCATGATTTCTCCGAAGTACGCGGGAGGGCTTCATCGCTGGCAAGCCAGCGCCCACATGAGCCTTGTGGGAACTGGTTTGCCGGCGATCGGGGCGCCACGGTTTCCCGGTTGCGCCCACAGCCTCACTCCATCTCGATGATCACTTGCTCCTGCCACATCTGCGGCAGTTTCTTCGAGGTGGCTTCCCAGGCCGCGGCATCCTTGATCGGCTGAGCGGCCTTGTACTGCTCATTGGGCAGCAGCTTGGCCTGTACATCGGCGGGCAGTTTCAGGTGTTCGGCACGAATCGGCCGGGCATTGCCGCGGGCGAGGTTGGTTTGCCCGGCATCGCTGAAAATGTATTCGCGAGTCAGTTTGGCGGCATTGGGGTTCTTGGCGTACTTGTTGATGATGGTGGTGTAGCCCGAGATCACCGAGCCATCTGCCGGGATCAAGACCTCAAAGCGCTTCGGATCGATCTGCTCGCGGTAGCTCAGGCCGTTGAAGTCCCAGACCACACCCACTTCCACTTCACCCTTCTCCAGGGTCTGGATGGTGGGGTTGGCCAGCGACAGACGCTTCTGCTGCGCCAGCTTGGTGAACAGTTGCAGGCCCGGCTCGAGATTCTTCTCGTCACCCTTGTAAGCGATGGCGGCAGCCAGTACACCGTTGGCCGCCTGGGCGGCGGTGCCAACATCACCGATCGCGACCTTGTACTTGCCCTTTTCCAGGTCATGCCAGGTTTTTGGCATGTCGGCTTCTTTCACCAACTGCTTATTGATGATGAAGGCGATCGTGCCGGTATAGGCCAGCGCCCAATGGCCATCCTTGTCCTTGGCCCACGCAGGCACTTGATCCCAGGTGCTGGGCTTGTAGGGTTGGGTCACGCCCTTGGCTGCGGCAATCGGGCCGAAGGCGGCGCCAACGTCGCCGATATCAGCGCTGGCGTTGTCTTTTTCTGCCTCGAACTTGGCCACCTCCTGAGCCGAACTCATGTCGGTGTCCATATGCTTGAGGCCATACTTGCTGGCCAGGTCTTCCCAGGTTCCTTTCCAGTTGGCCCAGGCGTCTGGCATGCCTACGCTGTTGACCGCGCCCTCTTTACGGGCAGCGTCCTCCAGGGCTTTCAGGTCGGTACCGGCGGCCATCGCCGAGGTGCACAGGGCAATGGTAGAACCTAACAGTGACGCCAGGAAAAGCTGTTTCATCCGAAGCTCCTTATTGGGTGCCTTGCAAAACGCATGGGGTGTTGGACGTTGTTGCGATTCGGTTGGTCTAGGTCAGCAATACCTGAGCCAAGGTAGGCCGGGTGCATGACATTTTGATGTCGCTGCGGGTTGTTCCGGCATGGCAGCTGGCTCTGAAAATACAGCGTAGACCAGATTCAAGTGCTTGATCCGCAACGCCTGAAGGCCTTGTTCGAGAGGGTTTGGATGACCGTTGAGCGGTAATGTCATCTGGCGTTCATCTGCATTGCCTAGTCTTGAAGTATTCCCGAGCGCCCCTTTCTGAGCGTTTTACTGCTCAGTATTGGCGCTGGACTAGTCCAGATAGGTAACCTTTGATGCGTCCACTGCCACCACGCGCAGTAACAGCCATATGCCAGGCGTTGCAGGAACAGATCGAGCACGGCCTGCTGGCCGCCGGTTGCAAGTTGCCGGCCGAGCGCAAGCTGAGCGAAGTGTTCGACACGACGCGTATTACCCTGCGTGAAGCGCTGGTGCAGCTTGAAGCCCTTGGGGTGATCTACCGTGAGGAGCGTCGTGGCTGGTTCGTTGCACCCGAGCGATTGACCTATGATCTGATCGAGCGTAGCCACTTTCACGCCATGGTGCGTGCCCAGGGACGGGTGCCGGCTACCGAGTTGTTGTCGGCACGTCTTCAGCCTGCGCCCGCCGCGATCTGTGCGCGCTTGCAACTGTCGCCGCTGTCCAGCGTGATTCAGATCTGTCGGTTACGGCGTATCGACGGGCGTGCGGTGCTGTATGCCGAGCACTACCTGAACCCTGAGCACTTTCCGGATATCCTCAGCTTCGACCTGGGCCAGTCATTGACTGAGTTGTACGCCGAGCACTACGGGATCCAGTACGGCCGGGTGTGTTTTGAAATTCTGCCTACGGCATTGCCCGTCGCCGCGGGTATGGCCCTGAAAGTATCGTCGGGCAGCCCCGGGCTGCAGATCACTCGGGTCAACAGCGATCAGCACGGGCGCTTGATCGACTGCGACCTGGAGTATTGGCGGCATGATGCGATCCGCATTCGAGCCGATGCCGGTTAAGTGTTGTTGCCCTCGGCGCCGCCACCGGCGGTGATCACCTGCACCGACAGGCGCGGAGTGGCCAGGTCCAGGCCGGCTTCATCAAGCTCGCGCTTGAGCGCCAGGTTGAACGCCCGTGAAACCTCCCACTGTTTGATCGGTGCGGTCTTGAACCGCGCCCGCAGGATGGCCGAGCCAGACTCGAAGCTCTCCACGCCTTGCAACTCCAGCGGTGACCAGATGCTGCGGCGTTGCAGCGGGTCGTTGCGCAGCTTCTGGCCAACATCGCGAACCAGGCTGATGGCCTGATCGATGTTCATGCTGTGGGGAATCGCGATGCGGAAGATCGCGTAACCAAACTCCCGCGAGTAGTTCTTGATACTTTTGATCTCGCTGAACGGGATGGTATGGACGATACCGTCGATATCGCGCAGGCGTACGGTACGGATAGTCAGGCCTTCGACGGTTCCCAGGTGGCCGCCGACATCGACATAGTCGTCAATGGCCAGGGAGTCCTCGATGATGATGAACAGGCCGGTGATCAAATCGGCCACAAGCGACTGCGCGCCGAAACCGATCGCCAGGCCGATGACCCCTGCACCCGCCAGCAGCGGCGTGACGTTCATGCCCATGTTGGCCAGGGCGACGATCACCGCAATGATGAAAATGGCCACGAACAGCACGTTGCGGATCAGCGGCATCATGGTTTGTGCACGGGCATTGGCCGCGCCTTTGCGTGAACGCGTCAGGGCATGGTGCACGGCGGTATCGCTGAGTATCCACACCAGCCACGCGGCGAGCAGCGTGCCGCCCAGGCCAAGCAGGCGCATGGCAGCGTCATGGCCGTCGCCCTCGGCGAAACCGATCAGCGAGAAGCCCCAGACCCGAAGACCCAATTCGATGAACAGCAGCCAGATCGTCAGGTGTACCAAGGTGTAGCCAAAACTTTTGAGCCGCTCGTAGTAGAGCGGTTGGCGGCGGTTGCTCCGGTGCGGTTTTGCAGCATGGCGACGGACCAGGCCGTTGATCACCATGCACAGCACCAGCAGTACGGCGCACATCAGCGACTGGCGCAGTGCGGTGCTGGTGTCGCCTGCTGAAATAAACGTGGCAAACAATGAGATGGCCACCAGTACCAACGCCGGCAGGTACCAGAAACTGCCGAGAATCTCGATGGTATCGCTCAGGGCGCGGCGGGTCAGGCGACGCGACAGCGGTTGGTTGCGGATCAGGTGAGCGATAGGGCGCCGGAAACGCAGGATGAACAGCCCGCTGGAAAGGGCTGCCAGCACATTCGCCAGCGTTGCCAGGCTATGCGCCAGGTGGGTGCCCAGCGCAGTGGCCAGGCGCGGATCGTTCATCGCCTCACCGAACGCGGCAAAACTGCCGATCAGCCACAGCGGGCGGAACGCGCGGCGCCGTAAAATGTGCAGCGCATGATGGCGATGCGGGCCGTCGAGCAAGGAAAAGGCAATTACGCAAATGGCCGAGAAACAGGTACCGACCACCAGCGCATAGGCCAGCACCATGGCCATTGACTTGCCCAGTGACGAGGGCAGGGCAAAACTCAGGTACAGGGTGATGATCAGCGCCACCAGCCAAGGGCCAAGCTTACGCAAGGCGAAGCGCACCATGTCCCAGGTTTTGGGGTGATGGGGGAGTTCCTCGGTCAGGCCGAAGCGTAGCCGCACCTGATGCCCGACCCAGATAAAACCGTAAGCCAACAGGCTCCAGAGGGCGATGACCGCGGCAAAGCCGAACAGCATGGCGGGCAACTCTTTCACCGGCACCATCAGGGCGGCCAGTTCCTCCTGAGCCTGGTCCAGCTCCTGCGACCACCGCGTGAAGGGGCTGGCGTCACCACTGAACTGCTTCTCGAGGCTGGCCACGGTGTTGCCAATCACCCCCAGTACGCCTTGCTCTACTGATGGCTGCGCCTGCTTGGTGCTGTCGCGCAGCTTCTTCAGATCGGCCAGCAAGCTGGCACGTTGCTGATCGTTTTCCAGGCGCTTGATGACCTCGTCCAGGGACTGGCTCAGCGGCTCGGTGGCTTCGGGCTGGGCTTTGCTGGCGCCGAGCAAACCCGGCAAACCTGCCGCCTGTGCCAGGCCGACAGGCGCCAGCAGCATCAGAAACAGCGCGAAAAAGCGGAAAAAGGCAGGCACTGGCAAATCGACCTCAGGCAATCAATCGGCCGAGTGTAGTGTATTTGTCAGTTCAGTTTCTCAAGGATCTTCCAGGCCATGATGCCAATCATGCCCAAGGTTCCGATCCACATCATCAGCACCCCGATATTGCGCTCACGCATGTTGAAACCGACGGTCAACAGGATCAGGCCGGCGATCACCGGGAGGAACATCATCTGGAACTCTGACATGCGCAAGGACCTTCTCAAAGCGTGGAAATTCATGGGGCAAGCATAGGCCGGAATCGCTGGGCCGGGGTTGATGGAGGTCAGCGTGGGCACGGCCCGTGCTGATTCTAACAGCAGAGAAATTTCCTACATCGATATCAGACCGCGTCTGATACAGCGCCCAAGGCTTCCAGCCGACTGGTTAAAAGAGTCATGAGCGATTGATGAATCGCCCTGGCGCGGACATGCAGCAACAGCTGCGTGTCGTTAACCTTTGAAGGGATGTCGCGAATGATAAATGTCAAGAAAGTGTTGTTGGGTTCCTTGGTGGTGTTGGGGTGTACGGTGGGTGGGGCGGTACAGGCGGCTAATCTGGCGACTGTGACAGTTGTAAATGAAACCAGTGCAGAAGCTGTGTACGGCTATGAGTATTTTTTTGGAAGTGTTAATCCCCTGCCGACAAATATATTACAAAACTCCAGTATTAGGTTTGTTCATACCAGTGGAAGTGATATTGCGTCCGGTATGCGATTTACTTACGCAGTGGGCTCGAAAAAATGCCGGTTCTCGGCATCGCACCTGGTTGAAATGCATCTGGGTGGATACCTGCCTAGCTGGAAGAAGGATGCAGTGTCTATTGGTTCGAGCCCTGCAATCTGTACCGCAACACTGGTGGGTGCAGATTCCAATCTACCCTTCAATTACACCGTGAAGTTCTCTATTAAGTAATCGTTCAGCGAGGCACTTGAATAAGTGCCTCGTTGTATTGGAGCGGTTGGAGGGATTAATATGAAAATAGGCACAATTCCATCATCGGTAGCTATTGTTAGAGCACCACCAAAACCAGCACCCACAGAAGACCTTTCAACCTCAAATACGAAGGAGAGCGTAAGCCTCTCGGCGGAAGGATTGAAATTGAGCGCCAGCATGGCGCAGGTCGATGCCCAGAATGATCAGGCCAGGGATAAATACGAAAGAATTTACGGTGCCCATGGCCTTGGTAAAACGGCCTTTTTACGGGTAAGGATGTATGGCGCAGAGGCGTTCAAACAGCCCGAGGTGTCGGCAGATTGTTCGCCTGAGCAACTGTCTCGAAAGCAGAAGTCTTTTGATTTTCTGCTGTCCATTCATGAGGGAAAGGGTAAGCCGGCGAACCCGTTTGCAGGGCTGTCCCGTCCGGAGCTTGCGGCAATCGTGGAGGACGAAAGCGGTGAGTATACGGATGAAGAGCGTTATGTGGCGCTTCATGCCAAAAGTGACTTGGATTTCGAATATTTTCAGGCTTCAACCAGCTTTATTTTTCCAGGAGGCGATGCTCGCCCTTTTTATCGCAGTTACATAGAGTTTCTGGACAATCTCAGCCCTGTAGAGCGTTTGCGATATCCGGCGGGTGATCGCGAGAAAGTTGAACGCTTTCTTGCTCAGGAAGAACAACGCCTCGGCAAACTCCCTACCGAGTTCTCCATTTGGGAACTTATGGCGCAGGAGGGGCATCGTCTGGACAAGGAAATACCAACAGAGGGTTGATGCGTTTAAGTGGTTGACACTGTATGCATCGGCCTGGATTACGGTAGTTCGTGGTTGTCGACTGCGTAATGGTATTCGCTAGGTTAGGGAAAACAACATGAAAATAGGCACAATTCCATCATCGGTAGCCATTGTTAGAACGCCACCAAAACCAGCACCCACAGAAGACCTTTCAACCTCAAATACGAAGGAGAGCGTGAGCCTCTCGGCGGAGGGGTTGAAGTTGAGCGCCAGCATGGCGCAGGTCGATGGCCAGAATGATCAAGCCAGGGATAAATACGAAAGAATTTACGGTACCCATGGCCTTGGTAAAACGGCTTGGTTGCGGGTGAGGATGTATGGCGCAGAGGCTTTCAAACAGTCAGAGGTATCGACAGAGAGCTCGCCTGAGCAACTGTCTCGAAAGCAGAAGTCCTTTGAGTTCCTACTGTCCATTCATGAAGGAAGGGGTAGGCCGGATAATCCATTTGCAGGGCTATCCCGTTCGGAGCTCGCGGCGATCGTAGAAGACGAAAGCGGTGAATATACGGATGAAGAGCGTTATGTAGCGGATTATGCAAAGGATGGGCTGGATTTCGAGTGTTTTCAGGCAGCAGCCAGCTTTATTTTTTCTGCGGGTGATGCGCGCCCGGTTTATCGAGGTTACATGGAGTTACTGGACAACCTCAGCCCTGTAGAGCGTTTGCGATATCCGGCGGATGATCGTGAAAAAGTTGAACGCCTTCTCGCCCAGGAAGAACAACGCCTCGGCAAACTTCCTGCCGAGTTCTCCATTTGGGAACTTATGGCGCAGGAGGGGCATCGTCTGGACAAGGAAATACCAACAGAGGGTTGATGCATTTCAGTGGTTGGCCCGGCAAAGGGCAGCATCGCAGGCAAGCCTTGCTACCACAGAAAATGCAGTGCTCTGCGCAGATCCCTGTGGGAGTAGGCTTGCCTACGATGGGATCAACGGCCTGCCAGCCAGTACGCGATACGCGCATCGCTGGCAAAGCTTGATCCCACACGGCCCGGTTCAACTACCCAGCAAGGCCTGCTTCTGCAGGCCGGGTGTTACGGCAGGTCGCGGCTGCGGTAGAACGCCGTCAGTACTTTCACCAGATGCGCCAGGTCATGGCTGCCGCACAGCTCGCGAATGGAGTGCATGGCAAAGGTCGGCAGGCCGATGTCGACGGTACGCACGCCCAGGTGGCTGGCGGTGATCGGGCCGATGGTCGAGCCGCAACCCATGTCGCTGCGTACCACGAAGCTCTGCACCGGCACTTCCTCGGCCATGCACAGATGGCGGAAGAAACCCGCGGTTTCGCTGTTGGTGGCGTAACGCTGGTTGTTGTTGACCTTGATCACCGGGCCGGCGTTGAGCTTGGGGCCGTGGTTGCCGTCATGCTTGTCGGCGTAGTTCGGATGAACGCCGTGGGCGTTGTCGGCCGAGACCAGCAGCGAGCGCTGAATGGTCCGGACGAAATCATCGCCGTCAGGCAGCAGGCGACGCAGGGTTTGCTCCAGCATCGGGCCATCGGCACCACAGGCCGAGGAAGAGCCGACTTCCTCGTGGTCATTGCACACCAGCACACAGGTTTCGTCACTGTCGGCGGCGAGCAGGGCTTGCAGGCCGGCGTAGCAGGACAGCAGGTTGTCCAGCCGCGCCCCGGCGATAAAGTCGCCGTTCAGGCCAACCAGCGCAGCGGTCTGGGTGTCGTAGAAGCTTAGTTCGTAGTCCAGCACCACGTCGGCGTTCAGGCCGTGCTCACGCGCCAGTTGATCGGTGAGCAGGGCGCGGAAGTCTACGCGCTCGTCGCCGGCCACCTGGGCCAAAATAGGCGGCAGCTCAGTCTGGGCGTTGATTGCCCAGCCCTCATTGGCGGCGCGGTTGAGGTGGATCGCCAGGTTGGGGATCACCGCAATCGGCAGCTTGAAGTCGATCAGTTGGCTTTCAACCTTGCCGTCACGGCGGAAGGTTACCCGCCCGGCCAGGGACAGGTCGCGGTCGAACCACGGCGCCAGCAGCGCGCCGCCGTAAACTTCCACGCCCAATTGCAAGAAGCCCTGGCGTTGCAGTTCCGGCTGTGGCTTGACCCGCAGGCACGGGCTGTCGGTATGGGCGCCGACCAGGCGGATACCGTCGATCAAGGGCGAGTGTCGACCGAGCTTGAACGCGATGATCGAGGAGTCGTTTCGGGTCAGGTAGTAGCGGCCGCCAGCGGTGGTGGCCCAACTGTCGCGCTCGTCAAGGCGCTGGAAACCCGCCGCTTCAAGGCGTAAAGCAAGGCCGGTGGTGGCATGGAACGGCGTGGGGGAGGCCTTCAGAAAATCGATCAGGCCTTGATTCAGAGCATCGCGCATAAGTCACTCCAGACAGCAGTGGCGCGAGTTTAACGTATTGCTTGGGGATTGGGGCGGCCCGAATCGCCAGTAAGGTCGGCTCCAGCAAGGGGGCTGGAGCCGGCCTTGCCAGCGATAGAGACGATGCAATCGATCAGAACGGCGCCGGGCACTCGAAGCGCAAACGCTCGCCGGTCACCGGATGGGTAAAACTCAACATGCTTGCATGCAGGCACAGCCGTTCATGGGCCGCCAATGCTTCGGGGTTGGCGTACAGGCGATCGCCCAGCAGCGGATGGCCGATGGAGAGCATGTGCACGCGCAACTGATGCGAACGGCCGGTAATCGGCGTCAGCTCAACCCGGCAATGGTCACCGCAACGCTCGACGATACGCCAGAAGGTCAGCGCATGTTTGCCCTGTTCATGGTCCACCACATGGCGTGGCTTGGTTGGCGGGTCGTAGCGCAGGGGCAGGTCGATACTGCCGCTGTCCAGCTCCGGTTGCCCCCAGCACAGTGCGGTGTAGGCCTTCTCGGTTTCCCGGTCATGGAACTGTCGTGACAGCTCGCGGTGGCTGTCGGCATCACGTGCCAGCAGGATGATCCCGGAGGTTTCCCAGTCCAGGCGATGGACGATACGGGCTTCCGGGTAGCCGTTTTCCTGCAGGCGGGTAATCAGGCAGTCGCGGTTGTCCTCGGCGCGGCCCGGGACGGACAGCAGCAGGGTCGGTTTATTGACCACCAGGACAGCGGCATCCTGGTGCAGGATGTGGACGTTGGACAGCGGCATTGCGTGCTCTCTGTAAACACCAACGGCGACCGTCGAGCCCTCGCAGTGCGAAGGCCCGGCGGCCGCCGTGGTGGCTTGCCCGGCTGCCTGTTAGCGGTCGGGCAGGGTGATGTTGAGTTCCAGGATCGAGCAGCTGCCCTGGTTTTCCAGAGCGACCTGCACATCATCGTTGCCGATGTTGACGTACTTGCGGATCACCTCCACCAGTTCCTTCTGCAAGGCTGGCAGGTAGTCCGGGGTACTGCGCTGACCGCGCTCGTGCGCCACGATGATCTGTAGACGCTCTTTCGCAACCGAGGCGGTACTTACTTTTTTGCTGGCACGAAAGAAGTCAAAAAGGTTCATTGATTAGTTGCCTCCAAACAGGCGCTCGAAGAATCCCTTCTTCTGTACATCGAGGAAACGATGCTCCACGGTTTTGCCCAGCAAGCGGTCAACGGTATCGCTGTACGCCTGGCCAGCGTCGCTCTGGTCATCGAGGATGACGGGAACGCCCTGGTTGGATGCCTTGAGCACCGCCTGGGATTCAGGGATAACGCCCAGCAGCGCCACGGCGAGAATTTCCTTCACGTCTTCGACGCCGAGCATTTCGCCCTTGCTCACGCGCTCTGGATGGTAGCGGGTGATCAGCAGGTGTTCCTTGATTGGGTCTTCGCCGTTTTCGGCGCGGCGCGACTTGCTCGCCAACAGGCCGAGCATACGGTCGGAGTCACGTACCGAGGAGACTTCCGGGTTGGTCACGACGATCGCTTCATCCGCGAAGTACATGGCCAGGTGGGCACCTTTCTCGATACCGGCCGGCGAGTCGCATACCACGTAGTCGAACGAGTCCTTGAGTTCCATCAGGACTTTTTCGACGCCTTCCTGGGTCAGCGCGTCCTTGTCACGAGTCTGGCTGGCAGCCAGTACGTACAGGTTTTCAAGGCGCTTGTCTTTGATCAGGGCTTGTTGCAGGTTGGCTTCGCCATTCACGACGTTGACGAAGTCATACACCACGCGGCGCTCACAGCCCATGATCAGGTCAAGATTACGCAGGCCGACGTCGAAGTCGACGATGACTGTCTTGTGGCCACGCAGAGCGAGGCCGGTACCGATAGCGGCGCTGGTGGTGGTCTTACCCACACCACCCTTGCCGGATGTAACCACGAGAATCTTGGCCAAGGTGTATCACCCCTAAAGAAAAAAGGACGTTCAGTCCCAAAAAATACAAAACGGCAACGTCGAAAAAAGTTGCGCGGAAAATGGCGGCAGTATCCGTTAAAGACGGGTGATGTTCAACACGTCGCCGGACAGGCTGACCTGTACCCCGGCCCCCCACAGCGGATCGCGGCGCAGGTCTTCGGAGACCTTGTATTGCCCGGCGATCGAGACCAGTTCAGCGGTCATTTGCTGGCAGAAAATCCGCGCCTTGGTGTTCCCCTTGATCCCTGCCAGGGCGCGTCCCCGCATTGCCCCGTACACATGGATATTGCCGTCGGCAAGAAGTTCCGCCCCCGGGCTGACCGATGAAATCACCACCAGGTCGCCGCCCTGAGCATAGATCTGTTGGCCGCCGCGTACAGGCGAAGTGATGATTTTGGTCGGTTTTACCGCAGGTTCTGCCGGTGGTTCGGGCTTTTTCTTCTCGACCACCGGCTCTGGCAGCTCCACGGGCCGCTCGCGAGCGCCGGAAGGCGGCAGCACGGGCAGGTCGATGGCTATCGCGGCAGCAATGTCCTCGATACGGCTGGCGCGAATCGCCAGGGTGCGCAGGCCGTGCTGACGGCAGACGCGCATCAGCCCCGGCAGGTCTACGGCGCCCTCGCTGGCGGGCAACTTGTCCAGGGCCAGTACCAACGGCGTATTGCTGAAGAAATTTGGGGCCTGGGCAACCTTGGCGGCCAGTTGCCGATCCAGGCCCTCAAGGTTGTTTTGCGCAAGCTCAAGCACAGTAATGGCGAGCATGCTGCCCTTGAGCTGGAACACGGGTTCTTGGTCGGGCGTCTGAGTTTGGCTCATGGTCTGCATCGGGCGACTTGTTACGAAAAAGTGCCCAGACTTATAACGAGATCGTTCGTTAGCCGCAACCCGCACCGAACCGTTGTAGAATGCGCGGCCTTTGTCTTTCCGGAATCTTGAATGGATCGCCCGCGTTTTCGTCCGTATTTTTTGCACCCGCGCTTCTGGCCTTTGTGGCTGGGCCTGGGCCTGCTCTGGTTGATCGTACAGTTGCCTTACCGGGTATTGCTGGCTATCGGCCGTGGCCTCGGGCTGGCCATGTACCGCGTCGCTGGCGAGCGTCGGCGTATTGCCGCACGCAATCTCGAGTTGTGTTTCCCTGAGCTGTCGTCCGACGAGCGGACTCGCCTGCTCAAGGAAAATTTCGCCTCCACCGGTATCGCATTCTTCGAGATGGCCATGAGCTGGTGGTGGCCAAAAGCCCGCCTGGCACGCCTGGCGCACATCGAAGGGCTGGAACACCTGCAGGCCGCGCAGCGTGATGGCCAGGGCGCCATCCTGATGGCGTTGCATTTCACCACGCTGGAGATCGGTGCGGCCTTGCTTGGCCAGAAACACACCATCGACGGCATGTACCGCGAACACAAGAACCCGCTGTTCGACTTTGTTCAGCGCCAGGGGCGCGAGCGGCACAACCTCGACTCGCTGGCGGTGGAGCGTGAAGACGTGCGCGGCATGCTCAAACTGCTGCGTGCCGGTCGGGCGATCTGGTACGCGCCAGACCAGGACTACGGCGCCAAGCAGAGCCTGTTTGTGCCGCTGTTCGGCATTGAGGCTGCGACCGTGACGGCAACCACCAAGTTCGCCCGCCTGGGCAAGGCCAGGGTGATCCCCTTTACCCAGCAGCGCCTGGCCGATGGCAGCGGCTACCGGCTGGTGATCCATCCGCCGCTGGCCGACTTCCCGGGTGAGACCGAAGAGGCCGATTGCCTGCGCATCAACCAGTGGGTCGAGGCCTCGGTTCGTGAATGCCCTGAGCAGTATCTCTGGGCGCATCGACGCTTCAAATCGCGGCCACCAGGGGCGCCGAAGCTTTACGAAAAACGGCGTTAGTCCATATACGGACTTTCCAGCGAGTTCTCAGGGAGCAACAGCATGGCAGCAGCAGAACCGGTCACCGGTCTGATCCTCTCCGGCGGCGGGGCCCGTGCCGCTTATCAAGTCGGGGTGCTGGCCGGGATTGCCGATCTGTTGCCAGCGGGTGCCGCCAATCCCTTCCCGGTGATTGTCGGTACCTCGGCCGGCGCCATCAATGCCGTCACCCTGGCCAGCGGCGCCATGCAGTTTTCCGAGACGATTCACAAGCTCACCGAGCTTTGGCAAGGCTTTCGCAGCAGTCAGGTGCTGCGCAGTGATTGGCCAGGCGTGGTGCGCCAGGCCGCGCGCTTTGTCTTTCACAGCCTGTTGGGGCTGGGCAGGCCAGTACCGGTTGCGTTGCTCGACAGCTCACCGTTACGCAGTCTGCTCAACACGCATTTGAACCTGAACGGCATTACCACGGCGATCGAGCAAAAACACCTGCACGCCGTGGCGGTGACCGCCTTCGGTTACGAGTCAGGGCAGGCCGTGACCTTCTACCAGGGGCGTGGTGCTATCGACCCTTGGTTGCGCCACCGACGCATCGGCATGCCCACGCGCTTGACCATCGAACACCTGCTGGCCAGCTCGGCGATCCCCTTGCTTTTTGCGCCGGTCATGCTGGGCCAGGAGTTCTATGGTGATGGTGCGGTGCGCCAGTCGGCGCCGATCAGCCCGGCGCTGCACCTGGGCGCGAACCGGGTACTGGTGGTCGGGGTCAGTGGTAACCCCCAGCAGCCAGCGGTACCTCACCCGCATCAGCGTAGCTTCAGAGGTCAGCACCCGAGCTTGGCGCAAATTGGCGGGCACATGCTCAACAGCACCTTCATCGACAGCCTGGAAGACGACCTGGAGTTACTGCAGCGGCTTAACCACCTGAGCCATCTGTTGCCGTCCGAGCGACGCCCCAAGCACTTGGGGTTGACGCCGGTGGAAGTGCTGGTGGTCGCGCCCAGCCAGCCGCTGGATGAAATCGCAGCCCGTCACCGGCGCGAGTTGCCAGCAGCATTGCGTCTGTTCCTGCGTGGGCCGGGGGCGACCAGGACCAGCGGCGCCGGAGTGCTCAGCTACCTGCTGTTCGAGGCCAGCTACTGCAGTGAGCTGATTGAACTGGGGCGGCGCGATGCCCTGGCCAAGCGTTCGCAGCTCAGCCGGTTTCTCGGGCTCTGATCACTCATTGATCTGCAGTTGCCGTGCTGCCGTGTAGACGTAGCGCACTTTCTCATACTCGAATGGCGAGTTTGTCTGGCCATAGCGGAAACTGGTGGTGTAGCGCTTGTCGACCGCCCGTAGCACGACCAGTTCCGGGTGATTGCTGCTGACCTCGGCAACGTTGAGGAAGTTGATCTGCGTCTCGCCGCTATAGTCCACCACCAGTCCGCCGGTATCACGCAGGTTGGACGGCCCTAGGATCGGTAGCATCAGGTAGGGGCCTTCGGGCACACCATAGAAGCCCAGTGTCTGGCCGAAGTCTTCGCTTTGGTGCGGAATGCCCATTTTGGTGGCCGGATCCCACAACCCAGCGACCCCAATCGTGGTGTTCAGCAACAGGCGCGCGGTGACCTCCATCGAGCGCTTGCCCTTGAGCTGCAACAGGCTGTTGAACAGGTTAGGTACATCGCCCAGGTTGCTGAAGAAGTTGCTTACGCCGCTACGAACGAAGCCCGGCGTAATCGCCTGATAGCCGTTGACCACGGGCAGGAACACCCACTGATCGAAGCGGTAGTTGAAGTGGTACACCCGGCGATTCCAGGACTCCCATGGGTCGTAGACGTTCAGGGCGGTGAGCGTCGAACGCTCAAATTCGCGCTGGTCCAGGCCCGGGTTGAACTTCAGGGTCTTGAGCGGCTGGGTAAAACCATCCGCGTCCGCCGTACGCGTCTGGTTCGAAGGGCCGTCGGCCTGGGCCAGGCCGGCGGTGAACAGCGCCGATAGGAATAGAAGTTTTTTAACCACGGAAAAACTCCAGCATGGCGTCGCTGTTGACGCGGTAATTGATGTTGCCGCAATGGCCTCCATGTGGGTAAAGCGTCAGGCGGTCACCAAAGGTGCTACGCAGAAAACCGATATCGCCAGGGCCGAGGATCACGTCGTCGGCGTTGTGCATCACGGCGATTTTCGAACTGCCCTTGAGATAGTCCTTCAAGGCATACAGGCTGACCTGATCGATCAGTTGCAGCAGGCTGCCGCCATCGGTACGGGCACGCCACATCGGGATGACCTGCTCAGTCAGGTAGCAGTCGAAGTCGCACTGCAGGGCGCGCTTGAAGAAGAGCGTCAGACTACTGCCTTCGGTGATCGGGTACTTGGGCGGGGTGATCAGGCCGCGGCGGTTGATCAGGTCCGAAGTGAAGGCAATATCGGCCGCGGAAAAGCGGAACGAGGTACCAATCACCATGGCCATCTGCTCGTTGGACAAATGCTGGCGCGACTGCTGGAAGTCGTAGAGCAAGGCATCGTTGAGGTCGATGTAGCCCTTTTGCTGGAAGTAACGGGTCAGCTTGCCCAGCACCAGCTCGTAGAACGTGGTGCTGTTGTTGATGCCCTTGACCTGCGTCTGCACCAACTTGTCGAGGTTACTGACGGAGGTATAGAGGTTCACGGGTGGGTTGAGCAGCAGTACGCGCTTGAAGTTGAAGCTGCGTCGGGTTTCATCCAGATGGCTGACAAACGCCGCGTCGAGGGCGCCGAGACTGTAGCCGGTGAGGTAGAAGTCGGTAATGGGCAAATGTGAGTGCTGAGCCCTTACTGCTTGCATCACCCGGTACATGTCTTCGGCGTCGTCCTTGGAAACCCCGGGGGTGGCGAAGCGCGAAGCCGAGGTCATGAAGTCGAAACTCGTGGGCGACGACAACTGCACTACATGGTAACCGGCCTTGTAGTAGAGCTTCTTCAGGTACTCGTTGAGGCTGCTGTTGTAAGGCGCACCGGTGCCGGCAATGAGGAAAATCAGCGGTGCGGGATGGTCCTGGCGGGCCATGCGATAGCGCAGTTTTTTTACGGGCCAAAAATTGTCGGGCAGGCTGAACGCCCGCTCAGGCCTGAGGTTCAGGCTGTAGTCGGACTGACGTATATCCTCATCACTGGGCAGCTCCGGGCGCAGCTCGGGCGGGGTCGAGGCGATAGTCGCTTCAAAGGGATTGGTCAGTGGGTAACCGTAGCTGGCGGCATCGATATCGGCCGCCAAGGCGCACGCACTCAGCAGGAGGCCACCCAACAAAGTGGCAAGGTGCAGTGATCGAAGCATGACGAGTCCCCGGAAAATACAAGCGAAATGCGCAGGTTAGGACAACCCTGAGGCCGGCAAAGTTGCCAAGCGGTGTTGCATTCATCGCGGCCGATAGTGCCGTTGCGGTATCTGTTGCTGCAACAACGGGTTTGATTGGTCATAGGGGTAAAGTAGCCCAGGCTGGCGCTTTCGCCTTGCATAGACCGCTTGGACGATTATGCTGGGTGCCGATTTTCAGGATTTTGGAGTTACGCATGCCCCGCTTGTTACCGTTTGTCGCTTTGCTGGTTTTGCTGCCGTTGTGGCTGGCCGCAAGCTACGGGGTGCGTTACGTGTTGATGGAAGACCCACAGTGGGTTGGCCTGTGCCTGGAGCAGGCGACGACCTGGTCGTGTCAGGTGCGTTCGACGTTGGGTTTGATGATCCACTGGCGTGTACTGGCCTGGACGGCGTTGGGCCTGGCACTGCTGGCGATGCTGATCCCGGGGCGTGCCGGCTGGCGTATGGCGGTGTTGGCATTACTGTTCGGGATTCCGGCCTTGGTCTTGTACACCGCCAGTATGGCCGTGTTTGCCGTGGTGCTGGCGGCGTTGCGCCTGGTTAGGCAGGCGCCGCGTACCCCCTGAGACCGTGTTGAGCCTATCGCAGGCAAGCCAGCTCCAACAGAGCCCGCGTAACCTGTAGGAGCCGGGCTTGCCCGCGATGCAGCCACCGCGAACTCACGGTCACCCCACCGACGCCATCGCGCACTCACTGACACCCCACCGACGCCATCGCAGGCAAGCCAGCTCCAACAGAACCCGCGCAACCTGTAGGAGCCGGGCTTGCCCGCGATGCAGCCACCGCGAACTCACGGTCACCCCACCGACGCCATCGCAGGCAAGCCAGCTCCAACAGAACCCGCGCAGCCTGTAGGAGCGGGTCTTGCCCGCGATGCAGCCACCGCGAACTCACGGTCACCCCACCGACGCCATCGCAGGCAAGCCAGCTCCAACAGCGCCCGCGCAACCTGTAGGAGCCGGGCTTGCCCGCGATGCAAACACCGCGCACTCACGGATACCCCACCGACGCCATCGCAGGCAAGCCAGCTCCAACAGAACCCGCGCAAGCTGTAGGAGCGGGTCTTGCCCGCGATGCAAACGCCGCGAACTCAAGGACACCCCACCGACGCCATCGCAGGCAAGCCAGCTCCAACAGAACCCGCGCAGCCTGTAGGAGCCGGGCTTGCCCGCGATGCAAACACCGCTTACTCGCTGACACCCCACCGACGCCATCGCAGGCAAACCTGCTTCAACAGCGCCCGCACCAGCTGTGGTAGCGTCTGTACGTTACTGACGCACCCTCAAGCTCCGCCACAATCCCACCACCATCACCACACTGACCGCTGCCCAGATCCACGCCTGCTGGTTGCCCAGGCCCTCACGGAACAGTTGCGGCGCGATACCGGCCCCGATGATAAACGTCAGCACACCGACCTCCGCCCGTGGCGCACGTACCGGCCGCAGGGCATAGACCAGTGCCGGCAACACCAATGCCGCACTCGGAAAGCTGCGGTAACGCGGGTCAAACACCAGCGCCAGCATGCTTACCGCTGCGGCAAAGCCTGCCGCCACCAGCCACCATCCCGCTCGGGCCTCCAGCCAGTTGAAGGCGCGATCACGCCAACCTTGACGTGTCGCCAGTGCCAGGGCCGCATGGGCCAGCACCAGCAGGTTCAAGCCGACTAACAGGCCCGCCCACAACCACTCACCGGCAAACCGGCTGTTGATTCGCGCAAGCTCTCCCCACAGCCCGATGCTGGCGGCACCGGTTGCTGCCAGCAACGGCAGCAGCAAGGCCGAGCGGGTGCCGCGCACGGGGCCGGCAAGCCACAGCGTGATCAGGAACAGTACGCCACCGAAGCCCAGCCACTGCGGCCAGAGCGGCAGGTTCGACACCGGCCCTTCAAGCACGCCCTTGTCCTGACGGTCTGCGTCATATAGCCCCCAGTAACCGCCGACGGCACCTTCGCTGGCGCGTTTCCACGGCTGGTCAAAGGCTTCTATCAGGTTGTAATGCCAGCCTTGCTGCTCGGCCATGGCCACGAAACCACGAATGAAGCGTGCCTCGTTGACCCGGCTGGGCTGGGCGGTTTCGCGCTGGCGACCTTCGCTGGGCCAGCCGGTTTCACCGATCAGGATATCCTTGGGCGCGAAGCGGTTGCCGAACACCTGGCGGATCTCGCCAACGTGGGCGAGGGCGTCGTCGATTCGCTTCGGATCGTCTTCCCAGTAGGGCAGCAGGTGGATGGTCAGAAAGTCCACCTCCGGGGCAATCTCAGGGTGTTTCAACCAGAACTCCCAGACATCGGCATAGGTCACCGGCACGCTGACCTGGCTTTTCACCCGGGCGATCAGGCCGGCCAGTTGCGGGCCGGTCACTTCCTTGCGCAGCAGCGCCTCATTGCCGACGATCACCGCACGAACGACGTCCTTGTTGGCATTGGCCGAGGCAATCAGGGCCTGGATTTCCTTCTCGGTGTCTGCCGGGTTGCTGTTGATCCAGGCACCCAGCATTACCTTCAGGCCGTGCTTGCGTGCCAGCTCAGGGATCGCCTCAAGGCCGGTCATTGAATAGGTGCGAATGCAATCGAAACGCTTGGCCAGCAATGCCAGGTCGGCATCCATGCGCGCCGGGCGCAGTTGGAAAGGCTGGTCGAACGGGGACTGGTCTTTATCGAACGGCGTATAGGACGCGCATTGGAGTTTGTGCGTGGCACTGGCCGCATCGGGCAGTACCACCGGTTTCCCCAGCCCGTACCAAAGCCCGGCAAGGGCGAACAGGCCGAGCAGGCAGGCGAGCAGGTAAGGCAGCACGGGGAAGCGGGCGGAGGAGGACATTAATCGACGCCGTCTGGTAACAAAGCCGCCAATAGTACCCGCAAACGCCGCCCGCTAAAGCCTTGGCATGCAAAGTTCGGGCATAACCGACAGCCGTTCGAACCTCGTGCCGACCTGCTGGCCTGATGATGTCGTTTCTCGGTGTCTTGAGGTCGCTGACAGAGCAGGTTCCCGAGACGTGTCGGTTGATGATGCCTTGCATCAGTACTCCGCTGATGCTTCGGCTGTCCTGGTAAGTGGGCGTGACGGGGGCGCCATGCACCAAAATAACGTGACGATGCTCGACCATCGTCGGGCGCTGCACTTTCCGTGAAGTAATGAGGGGAAGCTTTGATGAAAATGCGACGACTCCTGGGGGCGGCCTCCGCCCTGGTACTGGCAATGGGCGCCACGCAGGCGATGGCCAAGGAAGTGAGCATCGGCTACGTCGATGGCTGGTCGGACAGCGTCGCGACGACGTTTGTCGCGGCACAAGTGATCAAGGAAAAACTCGGCTATGACGTCAAGCTGATGCCCGTTGCGACCGGCATCATGTGGCAAGGTGTCGCCACCGGCAAACTGGACGCCATGCTCTCCGCCTGGCTGCCGGTCACCCACGGCGAGTACTGGAGCAAGAACAAAGATAACGTGGTCGATTACGGCCCTAACTTCAAGGACGCCAAGATTGGCCTGATCGTGCCGGAGTACGTCAAGGCTGTTTCGCTGGCCGATTTGAAGACTGACGACAGCTTCAAGAAAAAGATTGTCGGTATCGATGCCGGCTCCGGCGTGATGCTCAAGACCGATCAAGCGATCAAGGACTACGACCTGACTGGCTACAAGCTGCAAGCCAGTTCCGGTGCGGCGATGACGGCTGAGCTGGGGCGTGCCTATGCCAAGCAGCAGTCGATTGCGGTCACCGGCTGGGTACCGCACTGGATGTTCGCCAAGTGGAAACTGCGCTTCCTTGAAGACCCAAAAGGGGTGTACGGCGCTGCTGAAACCGTCAACAGCATTGGCAGCAAAGAGCTGGCGACCAAGGCGCCAGAAGTCGTCACGTTCCTGAAAAAGTTCTCCTGGCAGTCGAAAGACGAAATCGGCGAGGTCATGCTTGCGATTCAGGAGGGCGCCAAGCCTGAGGCCGCTGCCAAGGATTGGGTTGCCAAGCACCCTGAGCGCGTCGCGGAGTGGACCGCCAAGTAACGGCTTCAAGCCTTTTTTCGGGGCTTTAGGGCTGCATGAATCGTTGCGATCATGCAGCCCTTTGCATTTCTGGCTGTTACAGAAACTGCAAAAGAGTTTTACATCTAAGACTAAGGTCGTCTGGAGTGCGTCCCAAGGCAGCATAAAGTAGCGGTGAGTTCTTTCTACTCTGTGCTGCGAGGACAAAAACAATGAACGACAGCATTTACCTCTCGATACAAAACAGCCCGCGGTTCAAGGAGCTGGTTTCGAAACGGGAGCGGTTCGCCATGATTCTATCGGCGATCATGCTTGGGCTTTACACTGGCTTCATCCTGCTTATCGCTTATGGTCCCCAGATTCTGGGCACCAAGATCAGCCCTGAGAGTTCGATTACGTGGGGCATTCCTGTGGGTGTCGGCATTATTGTGGCGGCCTTCATTCTCACTGGGATCTACGTACGTCGCGCGAACGGTGAGTTCGACGACCTGAACAACGCGATTCTCAAGGAGGCTCAGCAATGATCCGGCGTTTACTGGCAACACTGGCCTTCGGCGTTTTCGCGCCGGCCGTCTGGGCGGGAGAAGCCCTGACCGGTGAGGTCCACAAACAACCCCTGAACATTTCTGCCATTGCGATGTTCGTGGTTTTCGTTGGCGCCACCCTATGCATTACCTACTGGGCATCCAAGCGCAACAACTCGGCAGCGGATTACTATGCTGCGGGTGGTCGTATCACGGGCTTCCAGAACGGTCTGGCAATCGCCGGTGACTACATGTCCGCGGCGTCCTTCCTGGGTATTTCCGCACTGGTGTACACCTCTGGCTACGATGGCCTGATCTACTCGATCGGCTTCCTGGTCGGCTGGCCAATCATTCTGTTCCTGATCGCCGAGCGGTTGCGCAACCTGGGCAAATACACCTTTGCCGACGTCGCTTCCTATCGCCTGAAGCAGAAGGAAATCCGCACCCTGTCGGCCTCCGGCTCGCTGGTGGTGGTAGCGTTCTATCTGATCGCTCAGATGGTGGGTGCAGGTAAACTGATCCAACTGCTGTTCGGCCTGGACTACCACGTTGCGGTGATCCTGGTGGGCATCCTGATGGCGCTGTACGTGTTGTTCGGCGGCATGCTGGCGACCACCTGGGTACAGATCATCAAGGCTGTACTGCTGCTGTCCGGTGCGAGCTTCATGGCACTGATGGTCATGAAACACGTCAACTTCGACTTCAACATGCTGTTCTCCGAGTCGATCAGCGTTCACCCTAAAGGTGAAGCGATCATGAGCCCGGGTGGCCTCGTGAAAGATCCGATCTCGGCGTTCTCGCTGGGCCTGGCACTGATGTTCGGTACCGCTGGCCTGCCGCACATCCTGATGCGCTTCTTCACTGTGAGCGACGCCAAGGAAGCGCGTAAGAGCGTGCTGTATGCAACGGGCTTCATCGGTTACTTCTACATCCTGACCTTCATCATCGGCTTCGGCGCGATCCTGCTGGTCAGCACCAACCCGGACTTCAAGGACGCGGCTGGCGCGCTGTTGGGCGGTAACAACATGGCAGCTATCCACCTGGCCAAAGCGGTGGGCGGCAGCATCTTCCTCGGCTTCATCTCGGCGGTGGCGTTCGCGACCATCCTGGCTGTGGTTGCAGGCCTGACCCTGGCCGGTGCCTCGGCAGTGTCCCACGACCTGTATGCCAGCGTGTTCCGTAAAGGCCGCGCCAACGAGAAGGACGAGATCCGCGTTTCGAAGATCACCACGATCGCTCTGGCGGTACTGGCAATCTTCCTGGGCATCCTGTTCGAGAAGCAGAACATCGCGTTCATGGTAGGCCTGGCGTTCTCCATCGCTGCCAGCTGCAACTTCCCGGTACTGCTGCTGTCGATGTACTGGAAGAAACTGACTACCCGTGGCGCCATGATCGGCGGCTGGATGGGCCTGGTCAGCGCAGTAGGCCTGATGGTTCTCGGCCCAACCATTTGGGTACAGATCCTCGGTCACGAGAAAGCCATCTACCCGTACGAGTATCCAGCGCTGTTCTCGATGCTGATTGCCTTCGTCGGTATCTGGTTCTTCTCGATCACCGACAAGTCCAAAGCAGCTGATGAAGAACGTGCACTGTTCTACCCGCAGTTCGTTCGTTCGCAAACCGGCCTGGGCGCCAGCGGTGCGGTATCGCACTAAGACGCTGAGCGGTTAAGCCACAGAAAAATGCCAGTCGATTGACTGGCATTTTTTTTGGGGCTTTTGCGTCGCAGGTGCTGGTTTCAAGTCTCCAGCCCTACGGTGCTTTCAGGTCACGCCGTTCATTTAGCCTGCGCCATTCAGCAACCTGATGAAGGATGGGGCCGGCCCATGCCTTCGCTACACTCGCCGAACGTATCCATGGTTGAACGAGGCATCCGTCTATGCAAAACCGCATGATGATCACTGGCGCCGGATCGGGGCTGGGCCGGGAAATTGCGTTGCGTTGGGCGCGTGAGGGCTGGCAACTGGCACTTGCCGATGTCAATGAGGCCGGCTTGCGGGACACCCTGGCCCTGGTGCGTGAGGCCGGTGGAACAGGCTTTACCCAGCGCTGCGACGTGCGCGACTACAGCCAGCTGACAGCATTGGCGCAGGCCTGCGAAGAGCATTTCGGTGGCGTTGATGTCGTCGTCAACAATGCCGGCGTTGCCTCTGGCGGCTTTTTCGCCGAGTTGTCGCTGGAGGACTGGGATTGGCAACTGGCAATCAACCTGATGGGCGTGGTCAAGGGCTGCAAGGCGTTCTTGCCCCTGCTGACCCGCAGCAAGGGGCGGATCATCAATATTGCCTCCATGGCGGCCTTGATGCAGGCCCCTGCCATGAGTAACTACAACGTGGCCAAGGCGGGCGTGGTGGCCCTGTCGGAAAGCCTGCTGGTGGAGTTGCGCCAACAGGAGGTCGCTGTGCACGTGGTGTGCCCCTCGTACTTCCAGACCAATCTGCTGGACTCGTTCCGTGGCCCGACGCCAGCAATGAAAGCGCAAGTGGGCAAGTTGCTGGAAAGCTCGCCGATTACGGCGAGTGACATCGCCGACTATATCTTCCAGCGCGTCGCGCAAGGCGAATTCATGATCCTCCCTCACGAACAAGGTCGCCAGGCCTGGCAACTCAAGCAGCAAAACCCTCAGGCGCTGTATGACGAGATGGCCACAATGGCCGAGAAAATGTGCGGCAAGGCTCGCTCGACGCAGGCTTGAGCGTTCGCCTCAGGTATTCTGGGCGCCTTTGCTGAACAACCCAAGGTGCCCTGGCGTGATCAATTACTTCTGGTTCTTCCTCGCTGCAGTCTTCGAGATTGGCGGTTGTTATGCCTTCTATCTCTGGCTACGACTGGGCAAGAGCGCGTGGTGGATCGCGCCAGCGTTGTTCAGCCTGACCCTGTTTGGGCTGATCCTGACCCGGGTCGAGGCGGCCTATGCCGGTCGGGCATACGCGGCTTATGGCGGTATTTACATCGTCACCTCGTTGATCTGGCTGGCAGTCATCGAACGCGCCAGGCCGTTGAGCACGGACTGGATGGGCGCGCTGCTGTGTGTGCTGGGCGCCACCCTCATTGTATTGGGGCCGCGTTTTCACAACGCCTGAAAGCCTCTTTTTTAAGTTTATTTGTAGGGAAAATCTGAAATTGCGGTGGGAACTGTCTAAATCCCGCTCGCAGCATTGATGGCACCTTGCCCATGCAGCAGTCTCCAGATTCGCCAAAAGTTGGAGGAAAAAGCGATGCTGGTTATCGGACGTGAGGTAGGTGAGGTGATCGCCATTGATGGTCAGATCAGGATCGAAGTGTTGTCCGTGGAAGGCGGTACCGTACGTTTCGGTATCAGCGCTCCACGGCATATCGAGGTGCACAGGGCGGAAATCTACCGGCGTATTGTCGAGCAGGCCGGCAAGAAGATGAGCACGGACTGATTCAGTCCAGCAGTTCCCGAGGGACTTCGTGCTTGGGCAGCAACTGGCACTGTTGGCTTTCCAGGTCGAAGAGAATAAAGGCCTGACCTTTGAGCAGCGCTTGGCGAACCCGCAGTACACGGGTTTCGAGCGGGGTTTCGTCACCGTTGTCGGTACCGTCGCGGGTGACGAAATCCTCGATCAGGCGGGTCAGGGTCTCAGCTTCCAGTTGGTCGTAAGGAATCAGCATAAAAGGACTTGGACGTAGTTAAGAGTGCCCACATCCTACGCGAATCGTTACTGGCTGGCTTCGCCCTGTCTGCGCTTGCCGCGAACCAGTTCACGCAGCATGAAGCGGTTCGGATGGCAGGCTTCGGCGACTGCACGGGGCAGTGGCAGCGGTGCACCGTCAGCCCAGGCAGCAACCAGCTCGCCTGAAAGCGGTGCGGTGATCAACCCGCGCGAGCCATGACCGCTGTTGATGTACAAGCCCTCAAGCCAAGGGCAGGGCGTGCTCGGTTGTTGCCGGGCGTCTTTGGCCAGCACCGCAAAGGCCTGAGCGAACGCTTTTTGATCAGCCAGCGGGCCAACGATTGGCAGGTAGTCCGGGCTGGTACAGCGGAACGCGGCCCTGCCTTCCAGCACCTCGGGATCGAGATGATCGGCGCCCAGGCGCATCGCCAGGTCGGCGGAGATCTCTTGTAGCAACGCCAGGTTGCCTTGGTGCTCGGCGGCGGTCGGCGTCAGCTCGGTGGCGGTGAAGTCGAAACTGGCGCCGAGGGTGTGTTCACCCAGGCGCGGTGGGGCAACGTAACCCTCGGCGCAGACCACGGTGCTCAAGGTTGAACTCTGCCCAGTGGCCGGCAGGCGGGTGATTTGCCCGCGAATGCGCTTGAGCGGCAGTTCACTGCAGCCGTCAAACCGATGGATCTCCGCCGCGCAGGCCAACACCGCGAGCGGCGCACTGGCCAACAGGCGCTCGCCCTCCCAGGCCTGCCACTGGCCATCGGCCTTGCGCAGTTCCAGTACCTGGTGATGCATCAACAGGCGGATGTTCGGATGCTTGGCCTGCCAGGCGCACAGCGCCGGCGGGTGAACCCAGCCACCTTCAGGGTAGAACAGGCCACCACTGGCCAGGCCGATGCCCGCCACGGTTTCGGCGTCGGCGCGGTTCAGACGTTGCAGCAATGTCGAGTCGAAAGCCTCGGCCAGTTTGGCCTGGCGCTGATCTTCCTTGTCGTCGAAGGCTAACTGCAACACACCGCAGGCGTCCCAATCACGGCCGCGCTGCAGTTGTTCCAGCAAGCGTCGTGTGTAACCGAAGCCGCTGATGATCAACCGCGACAGGGCGGTGCCGTGGGCTGAGAGCTTCAGGTAGAGCACACCTTGCGGGTTGCCCGAGGCCTCGCTGGCCGGTTGCGCATGGCGATCCAGCAGGCTGACCTGCCAGCCCCGTGCCGCCAGGCTTGCGGCCGTCGCGCAGCCAGCCAGGCCTGCGCCAATCACCAGCGCCTGGCGTGGGCCCGGCAGGGCAGGCGGGCGGGCGTACCAGGGTGCGACAGTGGCCGGGGCAGCATGCTCGGGTGGGCAACCTTCATAGACGCCGCGCACGATTTCCCACTTCTTGCCGATGCCGGGGATCTTTTTCAGCGCGAAACCGGCAGCCATCAACCCGCGACGAACCCAGCCGGTGCTGGTAAAAGTGCCGAGTGTGGCCTGTTCGGCCGAGAGCCGGGCCAACTGAGCGAACAGCTCCGGGGTCCACATTTCCGGGTTTTTCGCCGGGGCAAAACCATCGAGGAACCAGGCGTCGACCCGGGCATCGAGTTGCGGCAACTGTTCCAGCGCATCGCCCACCATCAAGGTCAGCGTGACCCGACCCTGCTCGAAGACAAACTGCTGGAAGCCTTCATGCACCGCCACATACTCGGCCAACAGGGCATTGCCGAAATCTGCCAGCTCCGGCCACAGGGCCAAGGCCTTGGCCAGATCGGCGCGGCTCAGGGGGTATTTCTCGACCGTCACGAAATGCAGGCGAGCACCAGGGCCGGCGCATTCGGCGAACAGCTGCCAGGCGCAAAGAAAATTCATCCCGGTACCAAAACCGGTTTCGCCGATCACCAGGCACTGGTTGTCCTGCAGGGCGCTGAAACGCTGACGCAGGTTGTTCTGCTCAATGAACACATGACGGGTTTCTTCAAGGCCCTGTTCCTTGGAAAAATAGACGTCATCGTACTGCCGCGAATGCGGGCGTCCCTGGTCGTCCCAGTCAATCTGGGCATAGTTGGTTACGTCGGTCATGTTCGGCTCGAAAACGGCAAGACCGGCATTTTAGCCGATCGGTTGAACGCTGTTTGACTTGGCGCATGGTACTGATTTTTCTGCCGACAAAAGCCGCGCTGATCCGCTAGGCTTGCTTATCAACCAAGGGAGCCTGGTACATGTTCGAATCTGCTGAAATCGGTCACGCCATCGACAAGGACACCTATGACGCTGAAGTCCCGGCGTTGCGAGAAGCGTTGCTTGAAGCGCAGTTCGAACTCAAGCAGCAGGCACGGTTTCCGGTCATTGTATTGATCAATGGCGTCGAAGGTGCAGGCAAGGGCGAGACGGTCAAGCTGCTTAACGAATGGATGGACCCTCGGTTGATCGAGGTCCGTACCTTCGATCAGCAAAGCGACGAGGAACTCGCCCATCCACCGGCCTGGCGCTACTGGCGAGCGTTGCCGGCCAAGGGGCGGATGGGGATATTCTTTGGTAACTGGTACAGCCAGATGCTGCAGGGGCGGGTTCATGGTGAATTCAAGGACGCCGTGCTCGACCAGGGCATTGGGGGGGCCGAGCGTCTGGAGCGGATGCTCTGTGATGAAGGTGCGCTGATCTTCAAGTTCTGGTTTCACCTGTCCAAAAAACAGATGAAAGCCCGCCTCAAGTCCCTGCAGGACGACCCGCTGCACAGTTGGCGGATCAGCCCGCTGGACTGGCAACAGTCACAGACCTATGACCGCTTCGTGCGTTTTGGTGAGCGGGTGTTGCGCCGTACCAGCCGAGACTATGCGCCATGGCATGTCATCGAGGGTGTCGACCCCTATTACCGAAGCCTGGCAGTCGGGCGCATTCTGCTTGAAGGCTTGCAGAACGCGCTGAAGACCGAAGGGCGCGTGGTTCGTCCGAGCAACATCGCGCCGTTGAGCCAGAGCATTGATCAGCGCAGCTTGTTGGGCAGCCTGGATTTGAGCAAGCAACTGAGCAAGGACGAATACCAGGAGCAACTGATTACCGAGCAGGCACGCCTAGCCGGGCTGCTGCGTGATAAACGCATGCGCCGCCATGCCTTGCTGGCCGTGTTCGAAGGGAATGACGCGGCGGGCAAGGGCGGTGCGATCCGCCGCGTGGCCGCAGCACTGGACCCGCGTCAATACCGTATCGTGCCGGTTGCCGCCCCGACCGAAGAAGAACGTGCCCAGCCTTACCTCTGGCGGTTCTGGCGGCACATCCCGGGGCGCGGCAAATTCACCGTGTTCGATCGCTCCTGGTACGGCCGGGTGCTGGTGGAGCGAGTCGAGGGGTTTTGCCAGCAGGCAGACTGGATGCGGGCCTATGGCGAGATCAATGATTTTGAAGAACAGTTGAACAACGCTGGCGTGGTGCTGGTCAAGTTCTGGATGGCGATTGACCAGCAGACCCAACTGGAGCGCTTCCAGGCGCGCGAACAGATCCCCTTCAAGCGCTTCAAAATCACCGAAGAGGACTGGCGCAACCGTGACAAGTGGCCGCAATACGCCGAAGCGGTGGGCGATATGGTTGACCGTACCAGCACCGAAATTGCGCCCTGGACCCTGGTCGAAGCCAATGACAAACGCTGGGCCCGGGTAAAAGTGCTGCGCACCATCAACGAAGCGCTGGAAGCGGCGTTCAAGAACAACAAGAAATAGCCACCAACGCCATCGCAGCCCGTGCAGCAAGCGCCGCGAACCCACTGGCACCCCACCTGCTCTAATAGAACTGCACCAGCTGTAGGAGCCGGGCTTGCCCGCGATACAAACGCCGCGAACTCACGGACACCCCACCGACGCCATCGCAGGCAAGCCAGCTCCAACAGCGCCCGCGCAGCCTGTAGGAGCCGGGCTGAACTGGTCAAGTAAAAGTGGACACCGCTTTAGGTTTCACGCCGCCAGTTTCTCCATGGCTACAGGCGACCGATA
>NZ_MBPN01000005.1 GCF_001695625.1 Pseudomonas defluvii | reverse complement strand
AAATCCACTGCGGCGCTCTCGCCGTCGACCAGCCAGGCCATCACCGGCAAACCTCGCTCCTGCGCCCAGGCTTCACTCCCCAGCAAGACCACCGAGGCACCATCGGTCAACGGCGTCGAGTTACCTGCCGTGAGGCTACCTTGGCTGCTTCGATCGAACACCGGCTTGAGTGCAGCAAGCGTTTCCAGAGTAAGGTCGGGGCGCAGGTTCTGGTCGCGGTTCAAACCCAGGAAAGGTGTCAGCAGGTCATCGTGCCAGCCCTCGGCAAAAGACGCCGCCAGGTTCTGATGGCTGCGCAAGGCCAGTTCGTCCTGAGCCAGACGCTCAATCTGCCAGGTACGCGCCATCAACTCGCAGTGCTGGCCCATCGACAGGCCTGTGCGAGGCTCGCCATTACGCGGCAATTCGGGCTTCAGGTGCCGAAAGCGCAGTTGCAACAGTGCCTTGAGCTTTTCACCCGTACCTTTCGCCCGATTGGCCTGCAACAAGATCCGACGCAAGCCTTCGCTCACCGCAATCGGCGCATCCGAAGTGGTATCAACACCCCCGGCAACGCCGCACTCGATCTGCCCCAGAGCGATCTTGTTGGCGACCATCAACGCCGCTTCAAGCCCAGTGCCACACGCTTGCTGCACATCATAGGCCGGCGTTTGCGCTGACAACCGCGAGCCAAGGACACATTCGCGGGCCAGGTTGAAATCCCGTGAATGCTTGAGCACCGCGCCAGCGGCCACCTCGCCCAGGCGCACGCCGTGCAGGCTGAAGCGCTCGATCAGCCCCTCCAGGACCGCCGTGAGCATGTCCTGGTTGCTGGCCTTGGCATAAGGGCCATTCGCGCGAGCAAAGGGGATTCGGTTACCACCGATGATTGCGACCCGGCGCAAAGAACGCATGCACAACCTCCTTGTGTTGAGGGCAGACTCGATACAGCGTAGGTGTTTTTTCCACCTTCAAGCGACCAACGGCAAAACATGGTCCACACTTTGAGGCTGATCTCATGGAGGCCTCATTCATGTCCGACCGCTATCTCGACTTCGCCAACTCCGACTTCGGCCGCCGCCTGGTCGGTGTCATCGGCTTGCCGACACCAGCCCGCCTGGAGCGCTGGGAGGCCGGCCGGATGCGTCCGATCGAAGGGGCGCTGCTGCTGGGCGGTGGCGCACTGTCGCGGCAGGTCGCCGGGTTTGCCACACGTCTGACCGACGAGGTCTACAGCTATGCCGATGAGGGCCTGCAACTGCCGGCGTGGGTGGCGGGCCTGGGGCCATCGCTCAAGGCGGTGCTGTTCGATGCCAGCGAACTGGAGGACATCGACCAGCTCAAGCAACTGCGCGAGTTCTTCCAGCCGCTGCTACGTAGCCTTGATGCCAATGCGTCAGTGGTGATTCTCGGGCGTGCCCCGGAACAGCTCGAAGCGCCGCTGGCCAGTGTTGCCCAGCGTGCCCTGGAGGGCTTCAGCCGTTCGCTGGCGAAAGAACTGCGCAACGGCGGCAGACTGCAACTGCTGTATATCGGCGACGGTGCCGAGGACCAGCTTGAAGGCGCACTGCGTTTCTTCCTGTCGCCCAAGAGTGCCTTCATCTCCGGCCAGGTGCTGCGCTTGAATGCTTGCACCAGCCACGTTCAGGACTGGACGCGCCCCCTGGCCGGGCGCAAGGCACTGGTGACCGGCGCCGCACGCGGTATTGGTGCGGCCATCGCCGAAACCCTCATCCGAGACGGTGCAGACGTTGTGCTGCTCGACGTACCGCAGGCCAAGGCCGAGCTTGAAGCGCTTGCAACCCGCTTGGGCGCACGCAGCCTGGCACTGAATATCTGTGCGGACGATGCTCCAGAACAGCTCATCGCAGGCCTGCCTGATGGCCTCGATATCGTCGTTCACAACGCCGGAATCACCCGTGACAAGACCTTGGCCAACATGACCCCGGAGTACTGGGACTCGGTCATGGCCGTTAACCTTAAGGCACCACAGATCCTCACCCAGGCCTTGCTCGACAGAGGCGCCCTGCACGCCAACGCCCGCATCGTGCTGCTGGCCTCGATCAGTGGTATTGCGGGCAACCGCGGGCAGTCCAACTATGCCGCCAGCAAGGCCGGCCTGATTGGCCTGGCCCAGGCCTGGGCGCCACGCCTGGCCAGCACGGGGAGCAGCATCAACGCCGTCGCCCCGGGTTTCATTGAAACGCGGATGACCGCCGCCATTCCTTTCGCCCTGCGCGAGGCAGGCCGGCGCATGAGTTCACTGGGCCAGGGCGGCCTGCCACAGGATGTCGCCGAAGCCGTGGCCTGGCTGGTGCAGCCGGGCAGCGGCGCGGTCAACGGACAGGTGCTGAGGGTCTGCGGGCAAGCGGTCATGGGGGCTTGAGCATGACGCATCAATGGCATGAACTGAGCACGACCGCCGCGCTGCCTGGGCTGTACCTGCGAGCAGCGCGCAAGCGCAAGATCAGCGGCACCACCCTGCCGACGACCGGGCTACGCTGCAGCCTTGAGGTCAATGCCGAGCGACTGGCAGCCTACCGCACGCTGTGCCACTTTGGTGACGACCCGCTGCTGCCCGCGACCTGGCCGCATGTAATGGCATTCCCCCTGCAACTGCAGTTGCTCACTGCCAACGACTTTCCGTTTCCGCTGCCAGGCCTGGTTCACCTGAGCAACAGCATTCACGTCATACGACCGCTGGGCGGTGTCACCCGACTGCACTTCGCGGTGCGGGTGGATAACCTGCAGGCCCATGAGAAAGGCGCAACCTTCGACCTCATCACCGAAGCCCGCGATGGTCTCGGGCTGCTCTGGAGCGAAACCAGCCGCATGCTGTGCCGAGGCGTGAAACTTCCAGGCGAACCCGCCTGCGAACCTGAAGCCGAAGCCCTGCCCCTGAGCGAACTGACCCGCTGGTACGCCAACAGCAACATCGGACGACGCTATGCACGCCTCTGTGGCGACTACAACCCGATCCACCTGAGCGCCATCAGCGCCCGCCTGTTCGGTTTCCCCAAAGCCATTGCCCATGGCATGTGGAGCAAAGCCATGGCCCTGGCCGCCTTGCGTGGCCACCTGCCAACCGGTGGTTACGCGATTGAGGTCAATTTCCACAAACCGGTACGCTTGCCAAGCGAGGTGGTACTCGACGCCAGCCCTGTCGCACCCACCGGGCAACTGCGTCTGAGTGGCCATGGCGGGTTGGTGCATATACAGGGGACATGGCGAGCGCTTGAAGCCCCCTGAACCAGCAACCTCTGGCCTTGAGGTCCTTGCGTTGCAGCGCGCTCAGGCTGAAGCTATGCAGCCTGAGGAGACTACCCCATGAATTTGCAAGCATTGACCGAGCGACTGCACCGCATTCGTGACAACAACGACTGGCGCGGCTTTCATAGCCCGAAAAACCTGGCCATGGCGGCCAGCGTGGAAATGGCCGAACTGGTCGAAATTTTCCAGTGGCTGAGTGAAGACCAGTCGCGCCAACTCTCCAGGGAGCAACTGGAACACGCCGGCCAGGAAGTCGGCGATGTCGTCCTCTACCTGCTATTACTGTGCAGTGAACTGGGCCTGGACATGGAGCAGGTCGTCACACTCAAGTTGGCTGACAGCGAGAGGCGTTTCGCCCGATGAATGACCGTCACTTCGATGAGCTGGCGACCCGTTTTGCCGAAAAGATCTACGGTGGAGCAAAAGGTGCGATTCGTCTGGCGGTGCTCCAGGCCGACCTTGTCGAGAGCCTGCCAGAGCGCCCACTACGCGTTCTCGATATTGGTGCAGGCCTGGGCCATATGGCCTTGTGGCTGGCCGAGCGCGGCCACCAGGTAACCCTGGCCGAGCCCGCCGCGCCGATGCTTGACGGTGCCCGGGCACGTTTTGCCGACGCAGGCCAACACGCCACGTTCATCCAGGCCCCCTGGCAAGACCTGCTCGGCCAACTCACCGAGCCCTATGACCTGGTGTTATGCCACGCCGTGCTTGAATGGCTGGCCGAGCCCGAGGCCATTCTGCCCGTCCTGCATCAACTGACACGCCCCGGTGGCTGGTTGTCGTTGGCGTTCTACAACCGTGATGCCTTGGTGTACCGCAACCTGCTCAAGGGCCATTTCCGCAAAATGCGGCGCAACAGCATGGCTGGCGAAAAGCAGAGCCTGACCCCGCAAAAACCACTTGATCCACGCGAACTCAAGGTGCACCTTGAACGCCTGTGGCAGGTTGAAAACGAAAGCGGCGTGCGGGTTTTCCACGACTACATGCCGAGCGAATTCCAGGCCAAGGCCGCGTTGAGCGACCTGCTGGAAATGGAACTGGCGCATCGCCGCCATCCGGTGTTCGCCGGGCTGGGCCGCTACCTGCACTGGATCTGCCGGCCCCTGTAGCGGGTCGACTGGAGCACGACATGTCGTACCGTCCTGTTGCTGCGAGCCTGATCTGCCTGGCCTTGGTTGGCTGTCAGGGCAGCAACCCTTATGTCGCCAGCGCTCTGCCAATGCCGCCAGCACCCGCGCATGCAGCCAACACCTTCGATGCCAGCGCCTACCCGGCAGCGAACCGTGATTATGCGCACTACCGCAGCTGGAGCTGGCGCAATGGCCAACTGCCCGATGGCAGTAGCATCGCCGATCCGGCGCAACTGGCCGAGGCGGTCAGTAACGCACTTGACCAACACGGCCTGCGGCCCTCCCGCGAGCAGCCCGCCGACCTGCAGGTCAGCGCCAGCCTCAGTGTGGAAAAACGCCTGCGCCAGGTTCGTGAGGACGACTACCCTTATGGTGGCTATGGGTACAGCGGTTATGGCTATGGTCACCACGGTGGTTATGGCATGTACACCAGCGTCCCCATCGTGCGGACCTACGAAATCGAAGTGTTAGTGGTGCGCCTGCACCTGTTCGACGCCAGCAATGGCCAAGCGGTCTGGAGTGCCAGCGCCGAAGCCGCGAACCCGAGCTCCGAGCGGGGCCGTGCCGATGCAGTGCGTAGCGCAATCAACAAAGCACTGGAGGGTTATCCTCCCAGTTAGGTTGTAGAGGCCACCGGAGAACCGTCATGTTCCGCCGTATTGCGTTACTTGCCTTGTTTGCCCTGTTGAGTGCTTGCCAGAGCAACAATGTCACCCAGGACTTCGACGCCAGCCGAGACTTCGCCAGCTACCGTAGCTGGGCCTGGAAAGAACCGGCCTTGCAGTACCGGCCCGACGATCCGCGCATCCAGAGTGACTTGACCGAGCAACGCATCCGCCAGGCCATCAGTGGTCAGCTCGATCAACGCGGCCTGCGCCCAGCGCAAGGCAGCAGCCATGCCGATCTAAGCGTACAGGCCTACCTGATCGTCGAAAACCGCCAGCAGCAGGTCACGACCAACTATGGTGGCGCATGGAACGGCTATTGGGGCGGCTACTGGGGCGGGCCGGCCTACAACGAAACCCGCAGCGTCGACTACACGGTGGCCACCATTCAGGTCGACCTGTTCGACGGCCATGACGGCAAGCTGGTCTGGCGCGGCAGCGCTGAACACGTCATGAGCAACTACCCGCCCAGCCCTGCAGAGCGCAGCAGTGCGATCCAGCAAACCGTCGCCAAGGTCCTGGCCAACTACCCTCCGCGCTGAGCTTTTTTTTCCGCCGTGGCTGAAGGCGTCTACCCTGAAAGAGAGAGCAGACGGCTCCTAGAATCAATCATCGAAAAGGATGGCAACTCACCCATGCAAAGCATCGTCCTGCTGCTGTGGCTCGCCTTGTGTGCCGAACAGGATGTACGTGAACGCGAGGTCGCCAATACCCTGACACTGGGTGCAGCCACGTGCGCACTGGCTTACCTGTTTACCACCGGGCATACCTGGATAGGCGCCGACGCCAGCGAAGGCGGCTGGGCGCTGGCCCTGGTCATGCTGCTGACCTTACCCGGCTACATGCTTGGTCATGTGGGTGCGGGTGACGTCAAGCTGCTCGCCGCGTTGGCACTAGCCACCGACAAGATGCATGTCCTGGGCACCTTTATCGGTGCGGGCGTGGCCTTGGTGATCTGGCTATTGAGCCGGCGCTGGCTGTGGTCGCTCTTGAGCCTGCGAGTGAAAAAACGCCTCACGCAACTGCGTGAAGCGTCATCGAGCAAACAGCCCTTCGCACCGTTCCTGATGGCAGGCTTTCTTCTGGCTGCGGTGTGGATCCAGTAACCGAACCGCCCCTGCTTAGCGCTCGCGCTTCAAAATGACACGCTTCCTGCCAGGGACCGGCGGCCAGTGCCCGCCAGATTCTGCGCCCCAGAACCTGTTCAAGACGTTGAAAATTGCCTGAGGGCGGTACGATCAACCGCTCACTCATGAACACCGGCACGGCCTCCGATACGCCAGTATCCCGACTGAGCACCTGCCCGCAGAAACAGGCCACAAGCGCTCCCAGCAGAAACGCCCTCACCAGGCTAATGGTAATGCGACTACTCATGTCGGCCCCCTCTGCTCAAACGACCACTCACAGTGTCTTTTCAGGCAGCGCCCCAACTCTGCAGCGGCATTCAATGGCTTCGTTAATTGACGGTAGCGCAAGGAAAACGAAATGCCATCCCGTACAGGTTTACAACTTCAGGCTGACGCTCACGGTAAAACGCGGATGCCGATCGACGCTGTCAAACGCTGCATCGGCCAAAGGTTTGGCGATCTCCAATGACAGGTTGTAGTCACGCAAATCCCCCATGCGCACCCCCAGCGCCAGCGATGCCAGGTGCGCACTGCGTACATCCAGTTTGTTGAACCAGGCCTGGGCGGTATCCAGTACAGCATACGGTTGCACCACGTTCAGTAGGCCACCCTCTCCCATGACGCTGTAGTTGACCTCATAAGCCAAGCCCCATCCTTTGTCGCCAGAGGCTTGGTCGACCGGGTAACCTCGCCCAAAATACCGCCCACCAAACACGGCCCGTTCACTGTCCGGCAGGCTGTCGTCGCTCCAGTACAGAGCCCCCGATGCCACACCCTGCCAATTGTCGAAGAAACGGTCACGCTGGACGCCGGACACGCGCAGGCGCAAAAAATCCAGGTCGTAATCGCTGTTGGTTTTGGCCCCCAGGTAATCAAGCCCCTGGTACACACCTCCACTGATCATCCGCAGTTGCCGCTCATCAGCCTTGCGCCAATCCCCCTCAAAGCTGAGCACACGGGTATCGGTATCCGTTGAGGTATTGAGCGGCGTACCGTCAGCCCGATAGTCAATGCGGTCACGCACCGCGTAGAGCCTTGCCGCAACATTCAGCCATTCGTCAGGTGCGGCAATCAGTGGCTGGCTCAGCCCCGCCGATACGGTATCGCTACGCCAATCCCGCAGCAGCTCCCGGCCATTGCGAAGGTGTAGCGGCGTGTCCAACTCCGTGCGGAAGGTCGAGGCAGCCAGGTTCAACTGGCTGCCCTCGCTGTCCAGGTACTGGGCATAGTCGAGACGGTAGTAACGCTGATGATCATCGCCCGACGCAAACAAGCCACCAACACTCAATTGCTCACCCAGCGCCGTCTGCGACTGGCTGTCCAGGCTCAACAGCGCTTGAGGGTCTGCACGGCTGCCATCGTTCAGTACCACTGCGGCCGCCAAGGGTTGGCGCGATGCCTTGACGATCAAGCGGGCAGCACCGTCCGACGGGCTGGCGGGGCTCAACAAGCCTTTCAGGGTCACGTCTGGGATGTGGTTCATCAAGCGGGTGTAGCGCTCAAAGGTCTGCCGGGTCAGTGGTCTTTCCGTTTTGATCCTCTCTGCCAGGCGTGTCACATAGGCCGACACCGGGCCGACATCACCGCGCAGTTCAACGTCGCGCACGTAGCCTTCAACCAGCACCACCCGCAAGGAGCCTTCACTGAAGTCCTGATCCGGCACCACCGCATAAGACAGAAAATAGCCATCGCGGTGATAACGCTCGGTCAATCGCGCCGTGGCCTCAAGCACCTCGTCGAGGGTGACGGCGCGTTCTATCAGGTCCTGATAGTTGTCTTTCAAATCACTCAGTGGGTAGACCGTACCACCCTCAAAATGCACCTTTCGAAACCATACCCGAGTACCGGTCGGCAAACGCAACAAAGGCGGTTTCGCAGGCGCGACAAACACATCGGCTGCGGCCGGGCGATAGGCATCGATCGGCAGGTTAGATGTCGGCAGGTAGCGTTCGACCGCACTGCGATTGAGGTCATTCTGCAAGGCATCGGCGCACACGCCACACCCCCAGGAAAGGCCCAACAATGCGAGGGTCATCGAACGCATAGGACACTCCTTGACCCTGAATGTACGGGGCGGCTCGACGGTGCGTTTCGTCTAACCCAAGCGTAGGTGTTGCCCGAACAACCGTCTAATTGGCCATCCGGTCTACAGTTGCCAGAGGCAAGACGAGCACCCCTCGCCGCCTGCCGTTATAATCCGCGCCCCTTTTTTCTGGAGATTGCCATGCCCGCCCCTGCCTGGTGGCTGCTCTGCCTGCCGTTCGTCGCTGGCGCCTTTCTTCCGCTGCAAGCCGGTATCAACGGCCAGTTGGCCAAACAGGTGTCCAGCGTGCTCGCCGCCGCCCTGATTTCCTTTGGTGTCGGCACCGTCGCGCTGCTTGCGCTGGTGTTGCTGCAGCGCGAAGTGCCTGGTTTCAACGCACTCAAGAGCCTGACCTGGTGGCACTGGTGCGGTGGTCTGCTGGGTGCCTTTTTCATTACAACGGCCGCCTTTGCCGGCCCGCGCATTGGCGCATTGCTGTTCATGGCGCTGGTACTGGCCGGACAGCTGGCAATGGCCTTGACCCTCGACCATTTCGGCTGGGCCGGCTTTCGCGAAGCGCCGGCCAGCCTGGGCAAGGTCGCCGGCTTGCTGCTGGTACTGGCCGGCGTCTGGATGATTCGTCGCGGCTGAATAGACTGCGGCTCAGTCGTTGACCTGAAACTCGATGCGTGCGGTCTGCCCGCTGGCGTCGAGTGCACTCAACTCATACCGGCCGGCCTGCTCGAAACTGACCGTGAGGCTATCCTGTGCAGCAGTCTCGCCCACCGGCGCGCCGTTGAGGAACCACCAGCGCTGGCCACTGCCACCCAAGGCCGACACTTTCAGTTGCAGCGCGTCGCGACTGGTCGCCGGTCGGCGCAATTGGTCGCCGTTGCGCACACCAACAATCGACAACGGCGCGGTTGCGTCCGGCACCTTCGGCGGGCACCGTGGATCAATGGCCGGCAACCGTGCCTCGCGTCGCTCCACCCGGGGCAACCACGGTTCCAGCGGCGCAGGCCACAAGGCGATGTCGCGTGCATGGGCACCGGGGCACGCCGCATCGACACGCAAGCCCTGGTCATTGACCCAGACCTTTTCCAGCAAGCCCACACTCAGGGGCTGATCAAGCGCCTGCAACGTCGGCGGCGTGGTGCCATCAAGCGTCCAGGCGAAACGTTGCCGCCGACAGTTGTCATCCTGCCGGGCCATCGGCTGGCCCAGTGGCCAGCAGATCGCTGCCACCCCAACGTTGGCCGGTACGGCTGCTACCGGTGCGGTGATGCCGCGCTGGCTGTCGCGGTTACTCAACACGTCATGCACCTGCAGCATCAACGGCGCCGCCGAGGCCAGGCCAAACTGGCCCGGCACCGGTGTGCCATCGGGGCGGCCGATCCAGATCCCGATCAGGTAGCGTGGGCCAACGCCAATCGACCAGGCGTCGCGAAAGCCATAACTGGTGCCCGTCTTCCAGGCCAGTTGTGGCCGCTGCACCAACTCGGCATGGGGGTCGAGGTCTGGGCGGGCCTGGCCACTGAGAATGCGCCGCGTGATCCACGCCGCACCCGGCGACAACAGGCGCCGCTCCAGCAGTGGGTCGTCGGGCTGCAAACGCAGCGCGGCACTCATGCCGTTGCGGGCAAAGGCACTGTAACCGCTGACCAGATCCTCAAGGCGGCTGCCCGCTCCGCCCAGGATCAACGACAGGTTGGGCTCGGCCAGTGGTGGCAGCGTCAACGGCATGCCGCCCTGACGCATCTGCGCGGCAAAGCGTTTCGGCCCATAGGCTTCGAGCAATTGCACCGCGGGTAGGTTCAGAGACAAGGCCAGGGCCGAACTGGCCGAAACCGGCCCGCTGAAACCCTGAGAAAAATTGCCGGGACGGTAGTCGCCGTAACGCCGAGGTACGTCCTGCAGCAGCGACTCGGAGTGAATCAACCCTTCATCAAGCGCCATCCCGAACAGGAACGGTTTGAGGGTCGAACCGGGTGAGCGCAGGGCACTGATCATGTCGACATGACCGAAGCGCCGGGTATCGCCGAGATCGACCGAGCCCAAGTAAGCGCGCACGGCCATGGTCTGCGACTCGACCACCAGAATCGCTGCCGACGTACGTTCAGGCAGGCGCGCGCGCCACCCCAGCAGCAGGTCCTCCAGACGGCGTTGCAGGGCGGCATCGAGGGTGGTGCGGATCAATGGCGGGCTGCCCGGACGGTTCAAGCGCCGGGCCAACAGCGGGGCCAGTGTCGGCTCCTGACGTGGCGCCAGCAACAGTGGTTCCTGCGCCGCTTCGGCAACCTGTTGCTCAGGCCACACCCGGTATTCGGCCAGCCGTTGCAGCACTTTGTCACGTGCAGCCTGGGCACGCTGCGGGTGACGATCAGGGCGCAGGCGGCTCGGTGCTTGCGGCAACACCGCCAACAGCGCGGCGTCGGCCGGGGTCAGTTGTTGGGGTGACTTGCCCAGGTACGCCCAGCTCGCCGCCGCGACCCCTTGTAATGTTCCGCCAAAGGGCGCGCGGTTGAGGTAGATCTGCAGGATCTCGTCCTTGGACAGGTGCCACTCCAACTGCGCGGTACGCCAGAGCTGGCGCAACTTGCCGGGCAGCGTTCTGGCATGCGGGTCGAGCAGTCGCGCCACCTGCATCGACAATGTGCTGCCACCGGACACCACGCGGCCACCCTGCAGGTTCTGCCAGACAGCGCGCCCCAAGGCCAAGGGGTTCACCCCGGGATGGCGATAGAACCAGCGGTCCTCGTAGGTCAGCAAGGCCTGCAGGTACAGGGGCGACACCTGCTCAGGAGTGATCGGGTAGCGCCACACGCCATTGGCATCGGCGAAACGCCACAACGGTGTACCATCCTCCGCCAGCACCACCCGGGCCAGGTCATCCGCAGGCAACGGCAGCGGCCAGATACGGTCGGCAAGCCATAGCAGCGCGCACAGCAGCAACCCACTCGCCGCGATGCCCGCAAGCCATCTACCCGTGCGACTATCAGGGCGAACTACGCTGAACATCACGTGCCGACACCTTGTTCCGGGCACAGGGAACCGAGCCGGCCCGTGAGTGGCCAAAGGCTGGAAAATGGCGAAGCTGCCATGATGATTATCAGGAAGCGATTATGCATGTAGAAGGTTTTTTCGAATGGCTCGGCCAAGCGCTGGGCGCCTTGATCCGCTTTGTAGTGGATGGCCTCAATGGCCTGTTCAGCCTGCTGTCCAACGCTGGCGGCAGCTTTATCGAAGGCCTTTCGCGCACGTTGGGCATGGACACCTCGCTGGTCAGCATCCTCACGCTGATCGTCGGGCTGCTGGTGCTGTACTCGGCGGTTCGCGCATTCATGCGCGCCTCGATCATTATCGGGATCATCTGGTTGCTGCTGGGGTTGTGGATTCTGAGCTGGGTGGTGCATTGACCACCCTCGCCGGCAAGGCCGGTGCCTACAGGACAGACATCACCCTGTAGGCACTGGCAGCAGACTCAGCGCTCCTTGACCACCAACGACCCACGCGCCTCGCCGACCGCCTGCCAGTTTGGCCGGTACATCGACTCGACCTGTGGCGGTGGCACCCGGTAAACACCCGGGGTCACTGCACGGGCCAGGTACAGCAGGTGCGTGGTGCCGTATCCGTCCAGGTCCACCGCCGCGACATAACGATCGTCACGGAACTCCTGATGCAGCAAGGTCGCGTTCTGCATCGCACTGTGCCACTCCTTCACCGCACTGCTGGCGTTGTCCAGGCTGGCCGCGCTTTGCGCCAGGTTCTGATTCTCCAGCTCCAGGCCGGCAGGCAGCAGGTCGACCACCAAGGCATCCGGCACACGCTGACTGGCACTCACCGCCAGGTGTACCAACACCAGTTGGCCGCTCTTCAGGCCATTAAGGTCCAACGGCTGGCCGTTCATGCCCAGGTAATCGCGGCGGATGCTCAGGTTCTCGCCACCGGCCGGTGGCGCCACCTGTGGATAACCCGACAAGGTCAGTTGCTGGTAGAGGGTCTGGTCACCGTTGTTCTGTACGGTCAACGACTGAGCCAGCGCAGTGCTTTCAAGCTTCACTGCAGGCTGTGCCTGGCTCAGCTCTCGCACCTCGCCACCAGCCTCCAGGCGAGCGGTCCAGGGTTGCTCTGGCTTGCCGAGCAAACCGCGCCCGGCCAGGAACAGGGCGTTGCGCTCCTGCGTCGACAACCAGCGATTGGCCGCCAACAGGTCCGACAACTCGAACAACCGAGCCTCACGCTTGCCCGCCGCCAGGTTGTTTTCTTCCAGCAGGGCCAGAATCAAGGCCTGATCCCGTAGCGGGCTACCGTAGTCGCCCAGCCAGTAGCGGCTATCACGGGTAACCGCCAGCCCGGCCTGCATCGCCTGTTCGGCGCGCGGTTTGTCGCCCATCTTGTCCAAAGCCACGGACAACTGCACCAGCGGCAGGCCCGAGCGCGCATCGCTACGACGCTCGAACAAACTGCGCAGGGCGCCCAGTGGTGCTTGCTGACTGCGCGCCAATACCAGCGCGGCATACGCCTGCACGGCAAAGCGGCTGTGCTCGGCGTTCTGGCTGTAGCGCACCTCGATCAGGTTACGCTCCTGCACGTAACGCAGCAGGCGCTCACTGGCCTTCTTCAAGGCTTCGGCCGGCACCGCATAGCCTTGATCACGGGCACGCAGGAGGAAGTCGGTGACATAGGCGGTCAACCAGTACTCTTCCTCACCGTCAGCACTCCACAGGCCGAAGCTGCCGTTGTAGCGCTGCATGCCCAGCAAACGCTCAATACCGACTTCGATCTTGCGCTGACGTTTATCCGCAGCCTCGCCTTTCAGGCCCAGGCGTTTAAGTGTCGCGTCATCGGCATAGAGCGAGGGGTACAGGCCACTGGTGGTCTGCTCGGCACAGCCATACGGGTAGGCTTCCAGCGCGCGAATCTGCTCGCCAAGGTTCAGCGGTGGGCGGCTGGACAAGGCCAGGCTCGCCTCAAGGCCGGCCGGCTCGAACACCGCCAGTTCCGACTGCGGCAGGCTCCATGGCTGATCGCTGAGCGTTGCGCGGTAATGCTTGAGCAGCGCCGGGTACGCCGGGCGTATGCCCAAGGTCCACTCCCGGCTGAACACGGTGTTCGGCTCGCCTGGCAGCACCAGGCCTTGCACCTGCACCTTGACCTGCCCTTGCCCCAAGCCACCAACGGCCTGCACCGGAATCAGCAAGGTCTTGCGCTGGCCTTCAGCCAAAGGCACTTGCTGCTCGGCGGCGCGCATCAGGCTGAGCTGACCATCTGCGCTGAACTGCACCGTAAGGTTCTGTGCCTTGCCGGAGAGGTTCGACAGGTCCAGCGCCAGGGTGGTGCGATCACCACCGGCGAGGAAGCGCGGCGCCGACAGCTCGGCAATCAGCGGCGCGGCGACGACAGTCTTGGCCTCGGCCATGCCGAAGCGGTCTTCGGTCCAGGCCTGGGCCATCACCCGCAGCTCACCGTTGAAATCCGGGATATCGACACTGGCCTGGCCTTCACCCTTCTCGTTCAGGGTCACCGGCGCGCTTTGCAGGGCAACGATGGTGACGCTGGTGTCCGGGCGCTTGCCACCTTTGGTCAGGCCGGCGTCACCACCGAATGCCAGGCTGGCCAGGCGGCCCTGACCGGCTTCGATCAACTGGCCGTAAATATCCAGTTGATCGGCCCCATAGGCCTTGCGCCCGAACATCGCGGCAAATGGATCAGGCGTTGCGTATTCAGTGATGTTGAGAATGCCAACGTCAACCGCTGCCAGCAGCACATGCACCTGTTTCGGCACACTGCCATCGGCGTTACGCGCCTGTACCTTGACCGTCAGGGGTTGCTTGGGACGCATCTTCTCTGGCGCCGTCAGGCTGACCGCCAGCTTACGCTCGGCACGCTCCAGTGGCAGGTGCAGAATACCGACGGCACGCTTGGGCGTGACGTTGGCCTTGCGCTCACCCGGACGAATCACCAAGGCGCTGACATACAGATCGTGCCGCGCCCACTTGCGGTCCAGCTTGACCTCGAAGGCCTTGCCTTCGGCCGGCACGTCGATTTCCTCCCACCACAGCGGGCCATCGGCGGACTCGACCATCAAGTAACCCTTGCCTGCAGCAGGCGGGGTCACGGTGACCGTGGCGGTGTCGCCATCGGCATAGGCTTTCTTGTCCAGCGCCAGCTTGACCTGGTCTGGGCGTACGGCGCCGCCGTCGGTGTTGTCCTGGGCGCGGTAGCCGGCCCAGAAACGCAGGCTGCTGACCAGCCCGGTGCGCGGATCTTCCACCTCGACACGGTACGGGCCCCACGCGACCGGAAAGCTGATCTTGGCGGTACCGCCGGCCTTGATGCTGACGGTTTCTTCACTCTGGGTCAGGTACTTCTCATTGAAGTTGTAGCTCCAGCCATCGCTTTCGGAGTAGTTCCAGTAGTAGTCACGGCGCTCCTGCACCAGGCGCACGCGCAGGTTATCCACCGCCAGCTTGTTGCCGTTGCGATCGGCGACAAGCAGTTCAAACTCGACCGGGCCGTCACCGTCGGTTTCCTCACCGTCAAACAGGCCACGCAGCCCCGGCAGCCGCTCGGCAGGCCAGATCGGCTGTTCAAGCCGGCGAGTGATTGGCCGGCCTCCGGACTCCTGCAGGCTTGCCTGCACCGTCAACTGCAAAGGCGAACGGGCTTCGGACCATTTGCTCTCGATGCTCAGCGTGGCATCACCGGAGGCATCCAGGGTCGTTTCGTCCAGCTCCAGATCCTGGCTCAACTCCTGCTCGGTGACCGAACCGAACTGATAGCCGGGCAAGGCCGGCACCGCCTCACGCAGTGGGCGGATGTAGGCCTGGCCGCTCAGGCGATTGCCCGACGCTGGGGCGCCGTAGAGGTAACGGCCATTGACCGATATCTCGGCAGTTTCATCAGGGCTCAGGGGTGTCGGGCTGCCTTTGAGTTCAAGCGCCAGACGCTCGGGCAGGAAGTCCTCGACCATGAAGCCGTAGACCTGTCGCTGACCGCCGCCGAAGTCGAAGAGCAACTCCCAACGCCCGGTCGGCGCTTCGCCAGCCAGTTGCAGGGCGTATTGATAAAGGCCCTCGCTACCCGGTTCCCAGACAAACTTGCGGCTGATCTGGTTATCCGGGCGACGCACTTCGACCGTGACCGGTTGCGGCTTGACCGGCTTACCGTCCTGATCACGCAGCAGCGCGTTGAGCAGCACCGTCTCACCCGGGCGATAAAGGTCACGCGGACCAAACACGAAAAACTGCAAAGGGTTGGCCAGAGGCCCGGTGATGTCGAACTCGGCCAGGTCCAGCGCGGCGTTGTTCAGCCGCAGCATCGTGGTGTGTTCAGCCTGCTTGGCCAACAGCACCTCAGCCTTGGCCGCTGCCGGCAACTGCGCGTGGCCGCTGCCATCGGTCTTGCCCTGGCCCAGCACACGGCCCTCGTTGTCGAGCAGTTCGACCTCCACACCGCTGAGGGCCTTACCGCCCTCCAGCGCCTGGGTAAACACATCGAGGCGGTTCTGATAACGGTGCGCCGACAGGCCGATGTCACTGAGGGTGAACAGTGTGGCCGGCTGCGAGTAGTTGTAGGTACCCGAGGCACGCATGACCGCCAGATAAACACCCGGTTGTTGCAGCGGCTTGAGGCCGGCGATCGGCAACAGCAGGGTTTCACGGGTATTGCGCGCCGGGTTCAGGTCGAAGCGACCGCCATAGACCAACTCGGCCATCGGCAACAGCTCGCGGGACTCATAGGTCTGCAGGCTGCTGTTGCGGCCCCACTGCCCCAGGAAGGTCGGCAGCGCTTCAGGCTTGATCCGGAAAAATTCGACATCGACCTTGTCGACGTTCAGCGCGATCACCGGCAGGCCTTCGGCCACGCGGGTCGGCAACAGCGAGCCGCGGCTGGCGAAACCGACAGTCGGCTCCAGGTCGCGGGTTTCCAGGCGGCTGACCGACTCGGCAGCCAGGCGCTTGCCATTCACCGCCAACAGCCCGGCGTCGATGGTCAGCACCAGTTTGCGCTTGGGCTCCAGGTGCCGCAGTCGCAGTTCCATCTGGTTATCAGAGAGCTCCCAGGCACCGTCAACCTTGCCCTTTACCGTATCGACCAGGTGCAGGCGCTCGGCAAATGGCTGCTGAGCGTCCAGTGGTGCACTGAACGACACCGACAAGGTGCTTGAGCCATCCAACTGCACCTCGGACACATCCACCACGCTCAACTCGCGTCCGGCGTAGCGTTGGGCCAGGGTTGCCGCATCTTCACGCGCGGGCTTGGGCGCGCTGGGCGCCGCCTTCTCTGCCGGTGCAGGCGCGGGTTTATCCACGGATGACGAGTCACAGGCACTCAATAGCGCCAGCGCACAGGCCAGCAACAATCCTTTGTTGAACATGGGAGATGAACTCTCTTGGGCAGCAGTGTCTTTAAGGGGTGAACTATATCTCATCAGCATCAGGGCAAGCGTGCGCAAATGCACGCTTTAGCCACAGGCCAGGCGCTCAGACCGCCTGTCGGCCCATTAGTGCCGTCTGTCCACTACAATGCGGGCTGACAAGGAGCATGCATGACCTCACTGATCGCCGATTGGCGCGACCGCCCTACCCACCGTAACGTGTGGGCGCTGGCCGCGCCGATGATTCTTTCGAACATCTCCGTACCGCTGGTGGCCTTGGTCGACAGTGCCGTGATCGGCCACCTGCCCCATGCCCACCAACTCGGTGCAGTGGCTGTCGGCGCCAGCCTCTATACCGTCCTGGCCTGGGTGATGGGCTTCCTGCGCATGGGCACTACCGGCTTTGCCGCACAAGCCGCCGGCCGTGAGGACGGCGCTGCCTTGCGCCAGGTACTGCTGCAAGGGCTGGCACTGGCGCTGTGCTTCGCCCTGTTGCTGGGCCTGCTGGCGATCCCCTTCAGCCACCTGGCGTTGAGCGTGATGCAACCCTCGCAGGCGCTGGCACAAACCACCCATGACTTCTTCCAGACCCGCTTGCTCGGCCTGCCGGCCGCCCTGGCCAGCTTCGCCCTGGTAGGCTGGTTCCTCGGCACCCAGAATGCGCGTGCACCGCTGGCGATCCTGCTGACCACCAACCTGCTGAACATCGTGCTCAACCTCTGGTTCGTGATGGGCCTGGACTGGGGCGTTATCGGCTCGGCGCGGGCTTCGGTGGTCGCCGAGTGGAGCGCTGCCCTGCTCGGCCTGGCCTTGACCCGCCCGGCCCTGCGCGCCTACCCGGGCAAACTGGCCTGGGCAGCGCTACGCCGCTGGCAGAGCTGGCGACCGCTGCTGAGCGTCAACCGGGACATCTTCATTCGCAGCCTGGCCTTGCAGGCGGTGTTCTTCCTGATCACCGTGCAGGGCGCCCGCTTGGGCGATGCCACCGTCGCAGCGAATGCCCTGCTGCTCAACGGCTTGCTACTCACGGCCTATGCACTGGACGGCCTGGCCCACGCCGTGGAAGCACTTTGTGGCCACGCCATCGGGGCCGGCGACCGTCCCGCCCTGCGTCGCTCCTTGACCGTGGCGGCGGGCTGGTCGTTGCTGGCAAGCCTGGGGTTTGCCTTGCTGTTCATGCTTGGCGGCCACCTGTTCATTGAAATGCAGACCGACATCCAAAGCGTGCGTGAAACCGCCTTCGAGTACCTGCCGTACCTGGCAGTGCTGCCGTTGATCGCCGTGTGGAGCTACCTGCTCGATGGCCTGTTCATCGGCGCCACCCGCGCACGGGAAATGCGCAACGGTATGCTGCTCAGCGTCGTCCTCGCCGTCCCCTTTGCCTATGCCATAAGCGGGCTTGGCAACCATGGGCTGTGGCTGGGTTTTCTGCTGTTCATGGCCTTGCGCGGCGTGACACTGGGCCTGATGAGCTGGCGGATGCAGCAACGCAATGAATGGTTCAAAGAGCCCACCCACGCACTGAAATCCCGCTGATGCCATCGCAGGCAAGCCTGCCACACAGATAATGCAGTGCTCCACACTGATCCCTGTAGGAGTTGGCTTGCCAACGATGCGGGCGCCGCGCACTTACTGACGCCCCGCCAATGCCATCGCAGGCAAGCCTGCCCCTACAGAAATGGAGTGTTCTGCACGGATCTCTGTAGGAGCCGGCCTTGGCCGCGATGACAGCCGACGCCGTGTTACGAGGACAGGTACGAAGAACGCGTCAGGCCCAGGCGCAGGGCATCCAGGAACTGGGTGCGCTCGCGGGCACTGATCTTGGCGCTGGCGACCTTGTCGCGGTAGTGCGTCATCAGCTCTTCCGGCGACAGGTGCACGTAACGCAGCATGTCTTCGATGGTGTCGTGGGTTTCGATACCGGCGTGGTACACGCTGCCGTTCGGGTTCTGGTAGATGTTCACCGAATCGGTATCACCGAACAGGTTGTGCATGTCCCCCAGAATTTCCTGATAAGCACCTACCAGGAAGATACCCAGCAGGTAGTCTTCACCTTCTTTGATGCCATGCACCGGCAAGCTGGTCTCGATGCTCTGCTCGTCGACGTACTGGTTGATCTTGCCGTCGGAGTCACAGGTCAGGTCCTGCAGCACAGCGCGGCGCATCGGCTCTTCGTCAAGACGGTGCAACGGCAGGATCGGCAGTACCTGGCCAATCGCCCAGGTGTCCGGCAGGCTCTGGAACACCGAGAAGTTGCAGATGTACTTGTCGGCCAGCTTGTCGTTGAGCTCGTCCAGCACTTGACGGTGCGAACGCTGGCGCGCCTTCAGCGAGTTGTGCAGGCGGCGGCAGACGGCGAAGTAGCACTGTTCGGCCAGGGCTTTCTGGGCCAGGGTAATCTTGCCATCGGCATACTGGGCAGCGACGTCACTCATGTAGTGCGTGGCGCGCCAGTAGGTCTCGGTGACCATCTCGATGTCAGTCGGGCCAAGCAGGTCGATCAGCCATTGCACGGTTTCCGGCAGGCTTTCCTTGTCTTCGATGGTCGGCACTTCATCGTTGTGTTTCTCAACGTCCGTCACCTGCACTACGAGGACGGCGTGGTGGGCTGTCAGCGAGCGACCGCTCTCGGAGAAGATGTGCGGGTGCGGCAGGCCCTGCGCATCGCAGAACTCCTTGAGCATGCCGACCACGACACCGGCGTAGTCGTCCATGTCGTAGTTGATCGAACTGGCGTTGCGCGAGTGGGTACCGTCGTAGTCCACGCCCAGGCCACCGCCGACGTCGATGTGATCGACCGGCAGGTTCAGGGCGCGCAGTTCGCCGTAGTAGCGAATGGCTTCCTTGAAACCGTGCTGGTAGTCCGCCAGGTTGGCGATCTGCGAACCCATGTGGAAGTGCAGCAGGCGGATACCCTGATCCAGGCCGGCATCACGGAAGCGCTGTACCACCGAGATCAGTTGTGCCGCCGACAGGCCGAACTTGGATTTTTCGCCACCGGTGTCAGCCCACTTGCTCGAAGCCAGGGACGACAGGCGCACACGCAGGCCAACCTGCGGCTTGACCTTGAGTTCGGCGGCTTCTTCGATCACCAGCGCCACTTCCGACTCTTTCTCGATGACGATAAAGACGTTGTGGCCCAGCTTCTGGCCCATCAGCGCCAGGCGGATGAACTCGCGGTCCTTGTAACCGTTGCAAACGATAGTGCCGCCCTTCGGCGCCAGCGCCAACACGGCCAGCAGCTCAGGCTTGGAGCCTGCCTCAAGGCCGATGGACACGTCCTGAGTGGCGATGATGTTTTCCACCACCGCTTCCTGCTGGTTGACCTTGATCGGGTACAGCGCGGTGTACTTGCTCTGGTATTCCAGGCGCGCGATGTTGGCGTCGAAAGCACCGGTCAGTTGGCGTACGCGGTCTTGCAGGATGTCGGGGAAACGAACCAGCAATGGCAGCGACAAGCCGCTCTTGCGCAGTTCATCGACTTCCTCGAACAGGTCGATCGGCGCACTGCCCGGCCCGTTGGGGCGTACTTCGACGCGCCCGGCCTCGTTGATCGCGAAATACCCGGCCCCCCAATGGCGGATCCCATACACACTGCGGCTGTCCGCAACGGTCCATTGGCTGCCATCGTCTTTGCGTGTGCGTCGTACGGACATCGAAGTCCCCTATATAAAAAATCGAAGAACACCGGCCAGCCCGGAGCGGGCGCAGTGTAAATCCTGAAAATGACGGTCTTCCGTGTTCAGGGGTAGACCCTTCCTACGGGAACGAGTTTAGAAACGGGAATGCAAAAAATCGCGACGGGGCCGATCAGCCACCGGATTTTTTCGCCTTGAAGCCCTGTTTGACCAGTTCTGCCAGTAACAGCTCGACATGATCGCCCTGGATCTCGATGACACCGTCCTTCAAGGCACCACCGGTTCCACAGCGGCGCTTGAGCGTGCTGGCCAGATCCTTGAGTGCTTCGAGGGGCAGCGGCACGCCGCTGATGGTGGTAACGGTCTTGCCGCCACGGCCTTTGCTTTCGCGGCGCACGCGAGCAATGCCATCGCCTTCAGGGATGGCCGTCTGCTTGCAGATGCAGGCATCGATGGGTTGGCTGCAGTCCGGGCAATGCCGACCTGCATCGGTGGAGAACACCAGGCCGCCAAGGGCAGCGAATGATGCGGCTTTTTTGGCCACTTTTGATCCTCTATCGTGAGGACAAAAACTGGTCGATGCCCCGAGCGAGGTACCGACCGCGAAGCCCCACTCTGGCAGGGGCAGCGCAACCGGGTCTGCGAACAGTCCCGGCTTTAAAAGGCCGCGCAGTGTAACGACAAATGCAGCAAATGCTAAGTACAAATCTGCGCCATTTTAGGCAGATTTAGCGACCTCAGGATTGACGGTCGAGGTAACGTTTCAACGCGGCCAGTGAATCGGGGCAATACGGCTGCACCAGGCTGTCGGCCATGACCGCTTCCAGGGGCAGAAAACGAGCCTCGCTGACCTCCTCCGGCTGTAGCCGCAGGGGGCCGTCCCAGACGGCCGAGAACACCGCGCACCACAAACGGTTGTCGGGCTGATCGAAGAAAAAACGCTCATGGGCCGTCAGTTCAACGCCGGTTACGCCCAATTCTTCTTCCAGCTCTCGCGCTGCCGAGGCGGCGTAGCTTTCACCCACCGCCACCATGCCGCCAGCGGCCACATCCCAATAGCCCGGATAAAGCGCCTTGCTCAGTGTGCGCCGGTGCACGCACAGGTGCCCGGCCGAGTTGAACAGCAGAATGAACGTGCCACGACCGATCAAGCCGCGCTCGCGCAACTCGGCCCGTTGCATGGCACCCTGCTCGGCATCGTCGCGGTCGACCCAGACGATGCGCTCAGCATCTGAAGCGGCGCGATGCGCCGCCTCGCGGGAAGAGATGGCCACCGCCTCAGCCCTGGGACAGCAGTTGGCGCAGATCGATCACTGCGGCGTTGGCCCGGGAAATGTAGTTGGCCATCACCAACGAGTGGTTGGCCCACATGCCGAAGCCACTGCCGTTGAGTACCATCGGGCTCCACAGAGACTCTTGGGAGGCCTCCAGCTCGCGGATGATCTGACGCACGCTGACGGTGGCGTTCTTCTTCGCCAGCACGTCGGCGAAGTCGACCTCGATGGCGCGCAGCAGGTGCGACAGCGCCCACGCCTGGCCACGGGCCTCGTAGAACACGTTGTCGATCTGCAGCCACGGGGTCTCGACCACTTCCTCATCCAATTGCGGCACTTGGCCGGCAACCACAGACTCGGTTTTCAGGGTGGTATTGAGCTTGACCCGGCCGACGCTGGCCGACAGGCGCTGGGACAGCGAACCCAGGCGCGTGGCGACATCGCCCAACCAGTTGTTCAGGTTGTCGGCACGGGTATAGAACTGCGCGCCCTGCTGGTCAGGCGAGGCCAGGCGGTTCTGATAACGGGTCAGGCTGTTGATGCCTTCCTGGAACTCCGACTCGCTCGACGGCAAGATCCAGCTCTTGTTGTCGAAGTTGAAGCGCGGCTCGGCCTTGGCCAGGTCAGCATCCTCGGTGGACTGCGACTGGGAGCGGGCAAAGTCCTTGCGCAGGGCGCGGCTCAGATCACGCACCTGGACCAGCACGCCGTACTCCCAGCTCGGCATGTTGTCCATCCACAGGCCTGGCGGGAAACGGTCGTTGGAGATATAGCCACCGGGCTTGTGCAGCAACGTACCGGAAACAGTCTTGAGAGTTTCGATGGTGGTATAGCCGATCACCATCTGCTTGCCCGTGCGCTCAGCTGCAGCCTGGGCGTTCTGCTGAACCGGGAACAGGTCAGGCTCCTCGCTCCAGTACCAGCCCAGGGCAATCGTCACCAACAGATAAATGGCAATGAGTGTTCCCAGCGCCCGGCTGAACAACAGGCCGCTGAAATAGCTGCCCGCTGCTGTTTCACGGGTACCAGCCCGCTCGCGCGCCTCGGCTTTGCCTGTACGGTTTTTCCAGTCCAGCATGGCATTGTCCTTTCAGTCACGTCGGTTCAAAGGTTCGACCGCAAGCCCAGGCATTGCGCCGGCGTACCCTGTGCTTTTCACAGCCGCTCGCCTGCCGGGGGTCGGCATCATGCGTTGCACTATAAATCAACCCGGCTGCTTCGCATAAGCGACTATCCGGTCACAAACTGAATTTGCAGGCAACGCGGTAATTTGACGCAAGACACGTGATCGCCTGAAAAGTAGTGCTAGCATAGAGCCATCACTGGAACTCAGCCTCACCCCTATATAAGTAGTCAGGACATGACCGAGCCAGAAGACCCAAATCGTGAGCGCCTCAAACAGCACTTTGCCCAGCGGGTCATTCACCAGGCTCGGCAGATACTTGAGATCTGGCAACGCCTGCAGCGTAGCGAGTGGTCGAGCAATGACCTCGGTGAACTGTGCGAAGCCAACCTGCGACTGCAGCGTTATGCCGAGCGCTTTGACCAGCCTGAGCACAGTCAACTGGCCGAGGCAATAGGGCAAACCCTGAAGGCTATAGAGGCTAACGGTGCGCGCCTGAGCAGCGGCTTGATCAATGAACTCAACCGCCTGATGCAACGCCTGTCGCGCACTGGCTTGCGCCAGGGCGACCAGCTTGAGCAGACCCCGCTGCCGCCGCTGCGCAAGCCGGTTTACATCATGCTGCAAGACCATGACCGGGCAGAGCGACTGGCGACGCAATTGGAGTTCTTTGGCCTAGGGGTACAGGCACTGAACAGCGCCGAAGCCTTTCGGGCCTCGATGGCCGAGCGTCTGCCGGCCGCCCTAGTCATGGACGTCGACTTCACCGGCAGCGGGCAAGGCCTGCATCTGGCGGCCCAAGCTCAACAGGGGCTGGAGCAGCCCCTTCCGCTGTTGTTCTTCAGCCTGCACGAAACCGATACGCCGACGCGCCTGGCTGCCGTGCGTGCTGGCGGCCAGGAATTCCTGACCGGCACGCTGGAAGCCTCCAGCCTGCTGGAAAAGGTCGAACTGCTGACCAGCGTGACTCAGTACGAACCGTTCCGGGTACTGGTCATTGATGATTCGCGGGCTCAAGCCATCTACACCGAGCGCTTGCTGAACAACGCAGGCATCGTTACCCGCACCCTCACCGACCCGATTCAAACCATGGCTGAGCTGGCCGACTTCCAGCCAGACCTGATCATTCTTGATCTGTACATGCCAGGCTGCACGGGGCCTGAGCTGGCCAAGGTCATCCGACAAAACGACCGTTATGTCAGTGTGCCGATCATTTACCTGTCGGCCGAGGACGACCTGGACAAGCAGCTCGAAGCCATGAGCGAGGGCGGCGATGACTTCCTGACCAAACCCATCCGTTCGCACCATCTGATCACCACGGTACGCAACCGTGCGGCGCGAGCCCGCAACCTCAATGCACGCATGGTCCGCGACAGCCTCACCGGCCTGTACAACCACACGCACATCCTGCAATTGCTGGAAGACTGCAGCTTCCGCGCCCGTCGCGAAGAGCGCCCATTGAGCTTTGCAATGCTCGACATCGATCACTTCAAGAAGGTCAACGACAGCCACGGCCACCCCATGGGCGACCGCGTGATCAAAAGCCTGGCGCTGTTTCTGAAACAACGCCTGCGCAAGACCGACTTTATTGGTCGCTATGGCGGTGAAGAGTTTGCGATTGTCATGCCCAGTACAGACCTGAATGCCGCACACAAAGTGCTGGATGAGATCCGCCAACGCTTCTCCGAAATTCATTACCCGGCCCAGCCGCGCGACCTGTACTGCACGTTCAGCGCCGGGGTTGTACAACTGAACGATGGGCTCGATGCGTTGAGCATGGCAACCGCCGCCGATGAGGCGCTGTACCGGGCCAAGGCTGCAGGACGCAACACCGTGCTGCGCAGCGAACCATAAAGGCAATGTGCCAGTTTTTTTAGTTCTTCCGCGCCTTCGTCATAACCTCGTAACAAAAACGCAATAACTTCAGAGGCTTACCATTCAGCCGTTGGTAGACCCTGGATATGCGCCTGAAGCTGCTTACCAATCTCAACACCTTGTTGCTGGTCACCGTCTGCCTGGCCTTGGGCGCGACACTGTGGTGGTCACAGCATGCGCTGGAGCGCCCCTATCTGCTGATGGAGCGCTACCTGGGCCTGTCCCAGCAGTTTCAGAACCAGGCCGCGCGCAACATTCAGGACTACCTGAATAGCGGCGATGCGCTGCGCCATGCTGAAGCACAGCAGGCTATCGTCGACTTGCAGGCACAACTGAGCGTTCTCCCCGACGACCTGGCCGCTCGCCTGCGCCCAAGCCTGGACAGCCTGCAGGCGTTCACCGGCTCCGAGCTGCTGGCCGCCGGCAAGCTTGCCGGCGACCCTCAAGCCCTGTTGCTGCAAGCCGAACGCGAGCTTGGTGCTGCACTTGAACAACTGGCGCAGTATGCCCAGAGCAGCAATAGCCCCGACGCCGGGCACTACCCACAAGCGCTGCTCAATGCCAGCGTGCATTTGGGCAGGCTCTCACTGGCACGCGACAAGTTGGTCAGCAGTGGTCGCAGCGAACTGGCCGACGAGGTAGAGCGCGAGCTGCAAAGCATCGTCGGCCAAGCCCGCGCCCTCGACCAGTTGCCATTGCTGGGCGTCACCGCCAGCACAGCCTCGAGCACAGACGACTTCGCCGCGCTGATGGGCTTGCAGAGCGAAACCACCGCCGTCGCCGAAGACAGCGGCATCGCCCTGAAACGCGAGCTTAACAGCCTGCTAAGCCGTTATCCGGGCGAGCTTCAACGCACCCGCGAACAGATTCAACGCCGCGCCGAGCTGGCCAACAGCACCCATGAGCGCATTGCAGCAGTACAACAGGCGATTGCCGAACTGGAGCCAGGCGTGCGTAGCCAGCACGCGCAGATACAGGGTGAAGTACGCCTGATCCAGGGTGTCATGATTGCCATGATCCTGCTGATTGCCCTGTTGATCGACACCCTGCAAAGACGCTTGACGCGGGTGCTGACCAACCTCTCCCCGGCACTGTCGCGCTGGGCGGAAGGCGACTTCAGCCAAACCATCGCCCTGGGCGCAACCAACCGCGAGCTGCGCGATATTCAGGACTCGCTCAATCGCCTGCGCATCTATCTGGTGGAACTGGTTGGCACCTTGCGCAGCAATGCCGAACAAGTGGCCGGCAGCAGCCATGCCCTGGCCGACATGAGCAGTGCCCTGCACGATGGCGCCGAGCGCCAGGCCGGAGATACAGCGCAGATACGCGACGCGCTGGGTGAGCTGGAGGCCACGATTGTCCAGGTCGCTGGCGATGCCAGCCAGGCTGCCGATGCCAGCCGCAGTGCCGGGCGCGCCGTCGAGCAGGGGCAGCGAGTCATTGGCCAAAGCCTGACCGGGCTGCACTCGCTGGTCGGCGAGGTGCAGGGCAACACCCAGATGATCGAACAACTGGCTCAGGAGTCGGCAACCATCGGGGGTGTACTGACGGTGATCCGCTCGATTGCCGAACAGACCAACCTGCTGGCCCTCAACGCGGCCATCGAGGCCGCACGGGCTGGCGAGATGGGCCGGGGGTTTGCCGTGGTCGCCGAAGAAGTCCGCTCGCTGGCGCAGCGCACGACGGGGGCTACTGGAGAAATTCAAACGCTGATCGAGCGCTTGCAACAGGCCGCACGCCATTCGGTGGAAGGCATGCGTGCGCAGGTTGAACATGCTGAAGCGACCGCCAGCCAGGCCCAGGCCGCCGACGGCGCACTGGATGAAATCGTCGGGGCAATTCAGACCATCGCTGCCACCGCCGAGCGTATCGCAGATGTCACGGCTCAACAGAGTGGCGCGGTCAGTGAAATTCGTGATCACAGCGAGCGCATCCACACCTTGGGTGAAGACAACCTGCATCGTATCGGCGAGGGCCGTGAACAGGGTGAACAGTTGCTCAGGCTGGGGGGCGAACTGAACACTGCCGTTCGCGCATTCAGGGTTTGAGGGGAACACCGGATGCCTGTAAAGGCATCCGCGGGATGTAAGGGGGTGCGCGGCGCCTGCACGTCTCGGCACACTCCGCTATGATGCGCCCATACCCGTTCCGCGAGATTGTCATGCGCCGTCTGCTTTGCCTTCTGTTTATGGTCCTGGCCCTGCCCGTTGCCGCCGCCGGCCTGCTCGACAGCCGTCCTAGTGCAACGCTGGGCGCCGCCACGCTGAACAACAGCGCCGATTTCCTCCCTGTACGCGAAGCGTTCAAGCTCAGCCTGGTCAAGGACGATGCGCAGTCCATCACCCTGCGCTTCGTCGCCGCCGAGGGTTACTACCTCTACCGACACCGCTTTCAGTTCCGTAGCGAACCCGCCGACATTGCACTGGAAAGCGCACAGCTGCCCAAAGGCGAAGCCAAGCACGACGAATTCTTCGGCGATGTCGAGGTATATCACGGCATCCTCGACATCACCCTGCCACGGGGCGCCGATAAACGCGCCTTCACCCTGCTGGTAACCTACCAGGGCTGCGCCGACAAAGGCCTGTGCTACCCACCGGAAACTGAGCGCCTGAGCATTTCGGGCAGCGGCGCGGCGCCAGCCGACACAGCCAAGAGCAGCACCCATACCGACTGGAAAGCCTTGCTGCTGTTCTTCCTCGCCGGCGTCGGCCTGACCTTCACCCCGTGCGTACTGCCAATGCTGCCGATTCTCTCCGGCGTGGTGTTGCGCGGCCATATCGGTGGGTGGCGAGGCTTGAGCCTGTCACTGGCCTACGTCCTGCCGATGGCCGCCTGCTTTGCCCTGCTTGGCGCATTGATGGGGCTGTTCGGCGCCGAACTGAACCTGCAGGCGCGCCTGCAATCGGCCTGGGTACTGGTGCCGTTTTCGCTGTTCTTCGTGGTCTTTGCCCTGGCCATGTTCGGTCTGTTTGAACTGCGCTTGCCGTTGGCAGTGAGCACTCGCCTTGACCATATTGCCGGGCGTACACGCGGCGGCTCACTGCTTGGTGCGGCGGTGCTTGGCATCCTCTCCAGCTTGTTGGTATCGCCCTGCGTATCCGCACCATTGGCCGGCGCCCTGCTGTACATCAGCGCCAGTGGCGATGCGCTGGGCGGCGCGCTGAAGCTTTTTGCCCTGGGCCTGGGCATGGGGGCGCCGCTGCTGTTGGTCGCCACCGGCGGTGCCGCCTGGCTGCCAAGAAGCGGCCCTTGGCTGGTCACTGTGAAAAATGCCATTGGTGTCTTGCTGCTGGGTTTGGCCATCGGCCTGCTAAGCCGGATATTGCCGGGCGAAGTGACCCTGGTGCTGATCGGCTTGCTGACGGCGGGTGTCGCACTGTTCCTCGGTGCCCTTGAGTTCATCGAGAAAAGCCCGGCCCGACGCCTGACGCAATTGCTCGGCCTGTTACTGCTCGCCTATGCAGTGGCCTGCTGGTATGGCGCCTTCAGTGGCCAGACCGACCCGTTCAGGCCACTGGGCAAAACGCACCTGCCAAGCAGCGCCAGTGCCATCGCCAGCGCCCAGGCCGACGCATGGCAGAAGGTGCACACACCCGCAGCACTCGACGCCGCCCTGGCCGAGGCCAAAGCGGCAGGGCAACCCGTGGTGCTGGATTGGTACGCCGACTGGTGCATCAGCTGCAAGGTGATCGAGCGCGAGGTACTGAGTGCACCTGCTGTCCAGGCGCACCTGGAGGGCTTTCGCTTGATCAAGTTCGACATCACCGAGAGCACCGCTGAACAACGCGCCCTGCTCGACCGCTACCACCTGTTCGGCCCACCTGCGCTGATGTTTTTTGCGGCGAACGGCAGCGAAAAAACCGACGCCCGAGTGGTTGGCGAGACAAACGCCGGCGAATTTGCTGAACATCTGTTGCGCATTCGTAGCGAACTGCGTCTATAACTTGCTGTGGTCGTAAAAAGCGGCATGCATGACCAAAATTAACAAAATGGTCATATATTTTGCGTGAATCTCGCTCATCGTGCTGGCTATTGCAGGTAACTGGACACTGCCCCGTGCTTGCGGCATAGTCGCCGCGCTGATGTGTTCGCACGAATAAAAAAGGATCCGCAGATGGCAACGCTACTGGTACTGCATGGCCCCAATCTGAACCTGCTTGGCACCCGCGAGCCTGGTGTTTACGGTGCCGTGACCCTGGATCAGATCAACCAGGACCTGGAACAGCGCGCCCGTGCCGCTGGCCACCACCTGCAGTACCTGCAGAGCAATGCCGAGTACGAGTTGATCGACCGTATCCACGCCGCACGCAACGAAGGCGTGGACTTCATCCTGATCAACCCGGCGGCTTTTACGCACACAAGTGTCGCATTACGTGACGCGCTGCTGGCGGTGAGCATCCCATTCATCGAAGTGCATTTGTCTAACGTGCACAAGCGTGAACCTTTTCGCCATCACTCCTACTTTTCAGATGTCGCCGTAGGCGTGATCTGCGGCCTGGGCGCTAGCGGTTACCGGCTGGCCCTGGAGTCTGCACTGGAGCAATTGGCAGCGAACGCAAAGCCCTGATAACGAGTACCTGGCCCATTGGCCGGGCTCATAGAAACGTTTGATTACACGTTTATACGCCCCTGACCGAACCTTGGGAGTTGATGATTCATGGATATCCGTAAAGTCAAGAAACTGATCGAACTGCTGGAAGAGTCCGGCATCGACGAGCTGGAGATCAAGGAAGGCGAAGAATCCGTACGGATCAGCCGCCACAGCAAGACTCCAGCTCAGCAGTACTACGCGCCAGCCCCTATGGCTGCTGCCGTCGCACCTGCCGCTGCACCAGCTGCTGCAGCCCCGGTTGCCGAAGCTGCCGCCGCGCCAAAACTGAACGGCACCGTGGTTCGCTCGCCAATGGTCGGTACCTTCTACCGCAAGCCTTCGCCAACCTCGCCAAACTTCGCTGAAGTTGGCCAGACCGTGAAGAAAGGCGACACCCTGTGCATCGTCGAAGCCATGAAAATGATGAACCACATCGAAGCTGAAACCAGCGGTGTGATTGAATCCATTCTGGTAGAAGACGGCCAGCCGGTTGAGTTCGACCAGCCGCTGTTCACCATCGTTTGAACCGCGGAGAGCCAACGATGTTGAAACCTGCGAAGTTGGAAAAAGTTCTGATCGCCAACCGCGGTGAAATTGCCCTGCGGATCCTGCGTGCCTGCAAAGAGATGGGCATCAAGACCGTCGCCGTACACTCCACGGCTGACCGCGAGCTGATGCACCTGGGCCTGGCCGACGAATCGGTTTGCATCGGCCCGGCTTCGGCCAGCCAGTCCTACCTGCACATCCCGGCAATCATCGCCGCGGCTGAAGTGACCGGCGCTACCGCCATTCACCCAGGCTACGGCTTCCTCGCGGAAAACGCCGACTTCGCCGAGCAGGTAGAAAACTCCGGGTTTGCCTTCATTGGCCCAAAAGCCGACACCATTCGCCTGATGGGCGACAAGGTTTCGGCCAAGGACGCCATGAAGCGCGCCGGTGTACCGACCGTACCAGGCTCCGACGGCCCACTGCCGGAAGACGAAGAGACTGCACTGGCCATTGGCCGTGAAGTCGGCTATCCAGTGATCATCAAGGCCGCCGGTGGCGGTGGTGGTCGCGGCATGCGTGTGGTGCACAAGGAAGAGGACCTGATTGCCTCGGCCAAACTGACCCGTACCGAAGCCGGTGCTGCGTTCGGCAACTCCATGGTCTACCTGGAGAAGTTCCTGACCAACCCACGTCACGTGGAAGTTCAGGTACTGTCCGACGGCCAAGGCAATGCCATCCACCTGGGCGACCGTGACTGCTCGCTGCAGCGTCGTCACCAGAAAGTGCTGGAAGAAGCACCAGCACCAGGCATCGACGAGAAAGCCCGTCAGGAAGTCTTTGCCCGCTGCGTCCAGGCGTGCATCGAGATCGGCTACCGTGGTGCTGGCACCTTCGAGTTCCTCTACGAAAACGGCAACTTCTACTTCATCGAAATGAACACCCGTGTTCAGGTGGAGCACCCGGTTTCGGAGATGGTCACAGGCATCGACATCGTCAAGGAGATGCTGAGCATCGCCGCTGGCAACAAGCTGTCGTTCACCCAGGAAGACGTCGTGATTCGCGGCCACTCGCTGGAATGCCGGATCAACGCCGAGGACCCGAAGAAGTTCATCCCGAGCCCAGGCACGGTCAAGCACTTCCACGCGCCAGGCGGCAACGGCATCCGTGTCGATTCGCACCTGTACAGCGGCTACAGCGTACCGCCGAACTACGACTCGCTGATCGGCAAGCTGATCACCTACGGCAAAGACCGCGACGAGGCCATGGCCCGTATGCGCAATGCCCTGGACGAGATCGTCGTTGATGGCATCAAAACCAACATTCCACTGCACCGCGACCTGGTGCGTGATGAAGGTTTCTGCAAAGGCGGCGTGAACATTCACTATCTGGAACACAAACTGGCTAACCAGGAGTGATCCGAAAGTGATGTACAGAAGCCCCTGACCGAAAGGCCAGGGGCTTTTTGTTTTATAGGGGACTCACGTACGCGGCGCCTGCATCCTTGGCATTTCAATGCCATGTTCATGCACCCGTCGGTACAACGTCGCCCGCGAGATTCCCAGCGCGCGCGCAGCATCACCCGGTTTCCAACGATGACGCACCAGCGCGTCAAGCAGCACTTGCCGCTGCGGGCTGACCCGCTGCTGCTCGGGTGCCGGGCACTGCGCACCGCGCACGTCCAGCGGCAGGTCCTCCACCTGCAAGGTGCCGGCACTGCATACGGCACAGGCATACCGCAACACCTGCCGCAGTTGACGCAGATTACCCGGCCAGCGGTAGCTCAACAGGCACTCCAGCGCCGCCGCCCCAAGCCCCACCTGCACACCACAGGCTTTCGCCTCTTCTTCCAGCACCTGATTGATCAATACCAACAAGTCACTACGCTCGCGCAACGGCGGCAGTTCAAAACGGGCGTTGGCCAACCGAAAGTACAGGTCCTCTCGAAAACTGCCCGCAGCCACCATTGCAACCAGGTCGCGGTGCGTGGCGCAGATCACCTGAATATCCACCCGCTCACGCCGTGAAGCCCCAAGAGGGGCCACTTCACCCTCAGCCAGCACCCGCAGCAAACGCGTTTGCAGACCTAGCGGCATGTCACCGATCTCGTCGAGAAACAGCGTACCGCCATCAGCCTGCTGCAGCAGCCCACGCATCCCTTTGGTCGAGGCCCCCGTGAAGGCTCCGGCGACGTAGCCGAACAACTCACTCTCGATCAGGCTCTCGGGGATTGCCGCACAGTTGAGCGCCACAAAAGGCCCTTCCGCTCGCGCACTGCGCTGATGCAACTGCCGGGCAAAAACCTCCTTGCCCGAGCCTGTCTCACCTTGGACCAGCACCGCCAGGTTGCAGTCCTTGACCCGCGTCGCCAGGCGCAAGGCTTCCGTCACTCGCGGATCGACCGCAAGCTGTCCAATTCGAGTCGCCCGCTGCACTGGCTGGCGTCGTGGCGAACTGACCCGGGCGTGTACTTCGCCACCGGCGGCAGTCCAGTTCAAACGCTGGGCCGCCTCGTCGGTCGCGGCCCGCAGGGTCTCCAGGTCGAACAACTGGCCAATGTGCTCCGGCACCTGCCCGCACTGCTCAAGCACCACCCGCCGGGCCACACTGTTGAGCGCCTGCAAGCGCCCGTCGGCATCCCAGGCCAGGAGAAAGTCTGGCTGGCTGTCGACGTAGCCAGGCGCACTGTGAGCGCGCAACACCCAATGCTGTTCGGCGTTGTGCATGAAAAAGGCGTTCTCGATCTCACGCGCACTCTGGACGACCATCTGCCGGATCAAGTGCTGGCTGCGACGGTCGTCCGGCGATTGCAGCGCCGAGACATCGAGCACGCCCAACAGGGCGCCCTGAGGGTCAAATACCGGGGCAGCCGAGCAGGTCAGGCCGATGAAGGCTGCTCGAAAGTGATCGCGCTTGTGCACAGTGACCGGTGCATGACTGGTCAGTACCCCAGCCACGCCACAGGTGCCCTCCTCGCCTTCCGACCAACAGGTACCCAGGTAAAGGCCCGCCTTGCGGCAGTCGTTGCGAATCGTCGACTCGACGCGGTAGTCGATGGTGCGCCCCTGGGCATCGGTCAACAGCACACAGTAGTCGGCATCACGCACCCGCCCGTGCAGGCGTGCCACAGCATCACTGGCGATGCGCAGGAACAGCTCGGCGCGCTCGCGGCATTCATTCAGCGAGCTTTGCGAGAGGATACGTGGCCCTTGCAGCGAGGCCGGGTCAAGACGGTGCTGCTCCATGGAGCGGCGCCAGGAGTCGAGGATAGGCGCCGGGACCGGCGCTTGAGGCAGACGATCGGCGTTCTTCAGCACACGGCTGACGCAATCGACGTGGGCCTTGGAGTTCGCGGCAAGCATGGGGCCTCCGGTTCTCGTGTTCTTGTCGTTATGCGGCCCATTAAGCGCCCATTGCCGGACCTCGACAAGCACTGCCTGCGCCATGGCCTCTGTGAGACGCAGCGTCTCGGCGTCTCAGCAAACGGCCCCTGCGACTGACACCCAGCGTCTTGCCGCACCGTGCCACGCGCGCGCCCAACCTCACTACAAAACCGCTCTGGAACGGCCCTTTGCGCATCGCTCAAGGCACCTTGGCACCGCGCTTGCTCTAGCCCTGACAAACAAAACCAAAGGTGTGCCCATGAGCCATCCCGTTCTCACCGTAGGCATCATCGCCAACCCGGCTTCGGGTCGCGATCTGCGCCGACTGACTGCCAACGCTGGGCTCTACTCCAGCACCGACAAGGCCTCGGCCGTGCAACGCCTGTTGGCGGCCTTTGCCGCGACCGGGGTTGACCAGGTGCTGCTGCCGCCGGACATGACCGGTATCGCCGCTGCCGTACTCAAGGCGGGCCTCGGGCCACAGGCTGCCCAGCAGCGTTGGCCACAGCTGCGCATCCTCGACATGCCGCTGCGCCAGACCGTCGAGGATACCCGCCTGGCCGCCCGCCTGATGGTCGAGCAGGGCGCCACACTCATTGCAGTGCTGGGTGGCGACGGTACCCACAAGGCAGTGGCTGCCGAGGTAGGTGACATCCCACTGCTGACGCTCTCCACCGGCACCAACAATGCCTTTCCTGAACTGCGCGAAGCCACCAGCGCAGGCCTGGCCGGTGGCCTCTATGCCAGTGGCCGGGTGCCGGCACCGGTCAGCCTGCGGCGCAACAAACGCCTGCTCGTGCGCGAACCCAACCGAGGTATCTGTGAATGGGCGCTGGTGGACGTCGCGGTGTCGCCACAACGTTTTGTCGGTGCCCGCGCCATCAGCCGCACGGAAGACCTTGCGGAAGTCTTCGTGACCTTCGCCGAACCTCATGCCATCGGCCTCTCGGCACTGTGCGGGCTGTGGTGTCCGGTACCCCGAAATGCCCCCGAGGGCGCCTGGGTACGCCTGCACCCCCACGCCGACCAGGCCCTGCTGGCACCGCTGGCACCCGGCCTGCTGCTGGGCTGCGGAGTCACCGCCGCCGGCACCCTGACACCTGGCGTGGCCCACTCACTGAGCCTTGCCAGCGGCACCCTGGCCTTGGACGGTGAACGCGAAATCGAGTTCAGCGAGCAGGACCGCCCCACCATCACCCTCGACGGCCATGGCCCGTTGAGCATCGATGTCGAAGCGGTGCTCGCCTACGCCGCCCGCCATCGCCTGTTGGCCGTTGGCCGTGAACACCCGCAACACCCTGCGAATCAACCGTGCTGAGACAACCCTGGAGAACAACAAGATGTCCACTCACCTGTCCACCGAACAACTGCTGCATGCCTATCAGGTCATGCGCACCATCCGCGCCTTTGAAGAACGCCTGCACGTGGAGTTCGCCACTGGCGAGATTCCCGGTTTCGTCCACTTGTATGCCGGCGAGGAAGCGTCCGCCGCCGGGGTGATGGCACACCTGCGCGACAGCGACTGCATTGCCTCCAACCACCGTGGTCACGGCCACTGCATTGCCAAGGGCGTCGATGTGTACGGGATGATGGCCGAGATCTACGGCAAGAAAACCGGCGTCTGCGGCGGCAAGGGCGGCTCGATGCACATCGCCGACCTGGAGAAAGGCATGCTCGGAGCAAACGGTATCGTCGGTGCAGGTGCGCCGCTGGTAGCAGGCGCGGCACTGGCGGCCAAACTCAAGGGCACCGATGACGTTGCCGTGGTGTTCTTCGGCGATGGCGGCTCCAACGAAGGCGCAGTGTTCGAGGCCATGAACCTGGCGTCGATCATGAACCTGCCCTGCATCTTCGTCGCCGAGAACAACGGTTATGCCGAAGCCACTGCGTCGAACTGGTCGGTGGCCTGCGATCACATCGCCGACCGCGCTGCCGGTTTCGGCATGCCGGGGGTGACCATCGATGGCTACGACTTCTTTGCCGTACATGAAGCTGCCGGTGCCGCCATTGCCCGCGCCCGCGCCGGGCAAGGCCCCTCACTGGTAGAGGTCAAGCTGACCCGCTACTACGGCCACTTCGAAGGTGACGCCCAGACCTACCGGGCCCCGGACGAGGTGAAAAACCTGCGAGAAACCCGCGACTGCCTCATGCAATTCCGTGAACGCACCGTGCGCGCCGGCCTGCTCAGCACCGAGCAACTGGACCAGATCGATGGCCAGGTCGAGGACCTGATCGAAGACTCGGTACGCCGCGCCAAGTCCGACCCCAAACCCGAAGCCGCCGACCTGCTCAGCGACGTGTACGTGTCCTACCCCTGAGCCACCCCAACAACAAAAATACGTGGAGAATCATCATGGCGAGAAAGATCACTTACCAGCAGGCCATCAATGAAGCACTGGCCCAGGAAATGCGTCGCGACACCAGCGTTTTCATCATTGGCGAAGACGTCGCAGGCGGTGCCGGCGCACCCGGCGCCGAGGATGCCTGGGGTGGCGTACTGGGCGTAACCAAAGGCCTGTACCCGCAATTTCCGGGGCGCGTGCTGGACGCCCCGCTGTCGGAGATCGGCTATGTCGGCGCCGCTGTCGGGGCTGCCACCCAAGGCCTGCGCCCGGTGTGCGAGTTGATGTTCGTCGATTTTGCCGGCTGCTGCCTCGACCAGATCCTCAACCAGGCGGCCAAGTTCCGCTACATGTTCGGTGGCAAGGCGGTCACCCCGCTGGTCATGCGAACCATGGTGGGTGCGGGCCTGCGCGCAGCCGCCCAGCACTCGCAAATGCTCACCTCGCTGTGGACACATATCCCCGGCCTTAAAGTGGTCTGCCCATCGTCGCCCTATGACGCCAAGGGCCTGCTGATCCAGGCGATCCGCGACAACGATCCGGTGATCTTCTGTGAACACAAACTGCTCTACAGCATGCAGGGCGAGGTGCCGGAAGAGCTCTACACCATCCCGTTCGGTGAGGCCAACTACCTGCGTGACGGCGACGACATCACCCTGGTGACCTACGGGCGCATGGTTCATCTGGCCATGGATGCCGCCGCCAGCCTGGCCCGCCAGGGCATCGATTGCGAAGTACTCGACCTGCGCACCACCAGCCCGCTGGACGAAGACAGCATTCTGGAAAGCGTGGAAAAAACCGGTCGCCTGGTAGTGATCGACGAAGCCAACCCGCGCTGTTCCATGGCCACCGACATCAGCGCGCTGGTCGCGCAAAAAGCCTTCGCCGCATTGAAAGGACCGATTGAAATGGTCACCGCACCACATACACCGGTGCCATTCTCCGATGCCCTTGAGGACCTCTATATCCCGACAGCCGCGAAGATCGAAGCCGCGGTGCACAAGGTCATGGCCGGGAGGAAGGCGGCATGAGCCAGATCCACACCCTGACCATGCCCAAATGGGGCCTGTCGATGACCGAAGGCCGGGTCGATGCCTGGCTGGTGGAAGAAGGCGCGCAAATCAACAAGGGCGACGAAGTGCTGGATGTCGAGACCGACAAGATCTCCAGCAGCGTCGAAGCCCCGTTCAGCGGGGTGTTGCGCCGACAGATCGCCCGGCCCGACGAAACCTTGCCGGTCGGTGCCCTGCTCGCGGTGGTGGTCGAAGGCGAGGCCAGCGACGCAGACATCGATCAGGTTGTGCAGCGCTTCCAGGAGGCGTTCGTCCCCGGCGGCGATAGCGAACAGGACAGCGGCCCGGCACCGCAGAAAATCGATCTGGACAGGCGCACCCTGCGCTATTTCGAACTCGGCCAGGGTGGCACGCCCCTGGTGCTGGTGCATGGCTTTGGCGGCGATCTGAACAACTGGCTGTTCAATCACCCGAGCCTGGCCGCCGAACGCCGCGTCATTGCCCTCGACCTGCCCGGTCATGGCGAGTCCGGCAAGACCTTGCAACGGGGCGATCTGGATGAGTTGAGCCAAACCGTACTGGCCCTGCTCGACCATCTGGACATCGAACGGGTGCATCTGGCCGGGCACTCCATGGGCGGCGCGGTAGCACTGAACCTGGCACGCCTGGCGCCGTCCCGGGTGCACTCGTTGAGCCTGCTGGCCAGCGCAGGCCTGGGCCGGGAAATCAATGCCGATTACCTGCAAGGCTTTGTCGAGGCCAGCAACCGCAACGCACTCAAACCGCAACTGGTGCAGCTGTTCTCCGACCCCGGGCTGGTCACCCGCCAAATGCTCGAAGACATGCTCAAGTTCAAGCGCCTTGAAGGCGTAGACAGCGCGCTGCGACAACTGGCCCAAATGATCTGCGAAAACGGCCAACAACGGCATGACCTGCGCGTGGTGGTCGAGCAGCAGCCAAGCCTGCTGCTCTGGGGCGCCGAAGACGCAATCATCCCGGCCAGCCATGTGGACGGTCTACCGGCACAGGTCAAGATCCTCCCCGGCCAGGGGCATATGCTGCAGATGGAAGCCGCCGAAGAGGTCAACCAGTGCCTGCTGGCATTCCTTCAGGCCGTCGAGCAATCAGGGAGATAACGTCATGAACGACCTTTCCAACACCGCTAGCATGCGTGCCGCCGTCTGGCATGGCCGCCACGATATCCGCGTCGAAGACGTACCACTGCCCGCCGACCCACCGCCGGGCTGGGTTCAGATCAAAGTGGACTGGTGCGGCATCTGCGGTTCCGACCTGCACGAATACGTGGCCGGCCCGGTATTCATTCCGGTCGAAGCCCCGCACCCACTGACCGGCATCCAGGGCCAATGCATCCTGGGCCACGAGTTCTGTGGCGAAATCCTCAAGCTCGGCGACGGCGTCGAAGGCTATGCCGTCGGCGACCCGGTCGCCGCCGATGCCTGCCAGCACTGTGGCACCTGCTACTACTGCACCCACGGCCTGTACAACATCTGCGAGCGCCTGGCCTTTACCGGGCTGATGAACAACGGTGCATTCGCCGAGCGCGTCAACGTACCGGCCAACCTGCTGTACAAACTACCGGCCGGTTTCCCTCGGGAGGCCGGCGCACTGATCGAGCCCCTGGCGGTGGGCATGCATGCGGTCAAGAAAGCCGGCAACCTGCTTGGCCAGACTGTCGTCGTGGTTGGCGCCGGCACCATCGGCCTGTGCACCATCATGTGTGCCAAAGCGGCAGGCGCAGCCAAGGTGATTGCCCTGGAAATGTCGTCCGCACGCAAGGCCAAGGCCCTGGAGGTGGGCGCCAGCGTGGTGCTCGATCCGAAGGAATGCGATGCCCTGGCCGAGATCCGTGCCCTGACCAACGGCTTGGGTGCCGATGTCAGCTTCGAGTGCATCGGCAACAAGCACACCGCCAAACTGGCCATCGACACCCTCCGCAAGGCAGGCAAGTGCGTACTGGTGGGGATCTTCGAAGAACCGAGCGAGTTCAATTTCTTTGAGCTGGTCTCGACCGAGAAACAGGTCCTCGGCGCCCTGGCGTACAACGGTGAGTTTGCTGACGTCATCGCGTTCATCGCCGACGGGCGGCTGGACATTACCCCGCTGGTGACAGGGCGCATCGACCTGGAACAGATCGTCGGGCGCGGCTTTGACGAGCTGGTGAACAATAAAGAGGAAAACGTGAAGATCATCGTCTCGCCATCAAAACGCTGAATCACGCCAGCAATGTCGGTGCCTGCGCGTCTGCAGGCACCGGCCTTGCCGGTGATGCATCCCCTCTACGCCAAACCCTTCGCACTCATGTAAACTGGCGCGCTTGACGCAGCCGTTGGCTGCCCCTGTAGATTTCCCAAAGGTAAACGCCATGCCCTGGCTGCAAGTACGTCTGGCTATCAGCCCGGAACAAGCCGAAACCTATGAAGACGCCCTGCTCGAAGTCGGCGCCGTCTCCGTCACCTTCATGGATGCCGAAGACCAGCCAATTTTCGAACCGGACCTCAACACCACCCCACTGTGGTCGCACACCCACCTGCTGGCCCTGTTCGAAGCCGATGCCGAGCCCGACGCGGTGTTTGCCCACCTGCGCCTGCTGACCGGCGCCGAGCTGCCGGAGCACCACGCCGAGGTGATCGAGGATCAGGACTGGGAACGTAGCTGGATGGACAACTTCCAGCCAATGCGCTTCGGCAAGCGCCTGTGGATCGTGCCAAGCTGGCATGCCGCACCAGAGCCCGAAGCGGTCAACCTGCTGCTCGACCCGGGCCTGGCCTTCGGCACCGGTACCCACCCGACCACCGCGCTGTGCCTGGAATGGCTGGACGGCCAGGACCTGCAAGGCCGTGAAGTCCTCGACTTCGGCTGCGGCTCGGGCATCCTCGCCATCGCCGCACTGTTGCTCGGTGCGCGCCAGGCCGTCGGTACCGATATCGACGTGCAGGCCCTCGAGGCCTCCCGCGACAACGCCGGGCGCAACGGCATCGCCGATGAACGCTTCCCGCTCTACCTGCCAGAGCAGATGCCCGCCATGCAGGCCGAGGTACTGGTCGCCAATATCCTCGCCGGCCCACTGGTTTCGCTGGCGCCGCAACTATCCAGCCTGGTTCGCCCTGGTGGTTTGCTGGCACTGTCCGGCATTCTCGCCGAGCAAGGCGCAGAGGTCGCAGCCGCCTATGCCAATGACTTCGAGCTGGACCCAATCGCCGAACGCGATGGCTGGGTGCGTATCAGTGGTCGCCGTCGCTAAGAGCACCTAGAATGGACGCTTGCACAATTCGGATCGCCGCATGACCGACAGTTTCGTCACCCAGTGCCCCCATTGCCAGACCAGTTTCCGCGTCAGCCACACTCAACTGAGTGTGGCGCGCGGTGTGGTGCGCTGCGGCAACTGTCTGCAAGTGTTCAACGCTGCCCGCCAACTGCTTGAGCAGCAGGCTGCGAACAAGGCCGCCGAAACCGAGCAGCCACCTGCGCCGCTCAGCGCGCCGGCGGCAAATCCGCCAGCCCCGGCGATCAGCCAACGGGAATGGCGCGCGGCCGAACTGGACCTCGACCACCTTGACCTCGATGAAGAGCTGGCGCGCCTGGAACAGCGCGAAATCCAGCCCATCACCGAGCTCAAGGGGCCAGCACGACGTGATACCGGCCTCAGCGCCAGCCGCGACGGTGATGAACCGCCACTGGCCGACGACCTGTTCGGCAACCCGGCAGACGAGCCACCCGTAGCCGCGGAGGAAGCGTCTCATCCCCCCGTGATAGACAATGAGCCGGTAGACCACGAACCGGCTCAGGGGGAACGCACAGAACCCTCCCTGTCGCTCGACTCAAACGACTTCGATGACGAGCCACGCCGCGCGCATGGCACCGACGACGATGAGCCCGACCTTCCGAGCGACCGTCTGTCGGCACACGACACCCTGCATGCCGATGATGAAGCACCAGCGGTCGAACAGGAACGTCAGGAACCCGGGTTGGGGGCGATGTCCGGTCGACCAGCGCGCAAGGAGCCATTGCTCGATCTGGTAGACGACCCTTTGCAGCTCGATTGGCAAAAGCCACGCAACTCGTGGGGCCGCCGCCTGCTCTGGAGCCTGTTGATCCTGCTGGCCGCCTCCGGCCTCGCCGCCCAGTACATTGCGTACCACTTCGATGAACTGGCTCGTCAGGATCAGTACCGCCCGTGGTTCCAGCAACTGTGCCCGCAATTGGGCTGCAGCGTGCCGTCAAAAGTCGATATCGCTCGAATAAAGAGCAGCAACCTGGTGGTCCGCAGCCACCCGGATTTCACTGGCGCACTGATCGTCGACGCGATCATCTACAACCGTGCTCCCTTCTCCCAGCCGTTTCCCCTGCTGGAACTGCGCTTCGCCGACCTCAATGGCCAGTTGATTGCCAGTCGCCGCTTCAAGCCGGCCGAATACCTCAGTGGCGAATTGGCGGGCAAGGGGGAAATGCCCAGCCAGACGCCTATTCACATCGCACTGGACATCCTCGATCCGGGGCCAAAGGCCGTCAATTACAGCCTGAGTTTCCGCTCGCCCGAGTAATTCCGGGCTCCGGCGCCATATTCGTGGCGCCTGCCGAGCCCTCGTAACCGGTCGGAATAAGCTCATAGCTGTTCAGATTTTATCCAAATCGACCTTTATCCAGTCATCGAGAGCGGGTATCATGCGATCCCTTTTTCGAACTCCAATGATCCGGCCCCACAACAGGGAACTCCTATGTCGGCGGTACGCATCGGCCCCTACACACTGCAGAATGCCTTGATCCTCGCGCCGATGGCCGGGGTGACGGACCAGCCTTTTCGTCAGCTTTGCCGACGCATGGGCGCGGGGCTTGTTGTCTCGGAAATGGTCAGCAGCGACATGAGCCTGTGGAACAGCCGCAAGTCGCGTCTGCGCATGATCCACGAAGGTGATCCCGAGCCACGCTCGGTACAGATCGCCGGTGGTGATGCGCAGATGCTGGCGGCGGCGGCCCGGGCCAACGTGGAATTTGGCGCCCAGATCATTGATATCAATATGGGTTGCCCGGCAAAAAAAGTCTGCAACAAAGCCGCAGGCTCTGCTTTATTGAAAGATGAAGCCTTGGTCAGTGAAATCCTCCATGCGGTAGTTGCCGCGGTGGACGTACCTGTCACCCTGAAGATCCGCACGGGCTGGGACCGTGCAAACAAGAACGGCCTGACCGTGGCGAAAATCGCCGAGCAGGCCGGCATCCAGGCGCTGGCGGTCCATGGACGCACCCGCGCCGACCTGTATACCGGCGAAGCCGAATACGACACCATCGCGGCGATCAAGCAGGCGGTGTCGATACCGGTTTTTGCCAACGGCGATATCACCTCGCCAGAGAAGGCCCGTGTGGTGCTGAACGCCACTGGAGCCGACGGCCTGTTGATCGGCCGGGCAGCCCAAGGGCGGCCATGGATCTTTCGCGAGATCGAGCATTACCTGCGCACCGGTGAAACCTTGCCGGCACCGCAGTTGGATGAAGTGGAACGAATTCTGCTGGAGCACCTGGCCGCGCTGCACGCCTTCTATGGCGATGTGATGGGCGTACGCATTGCCCGCAAGCATGTCGGCTGGTATCTGGCAACGCTGCCGGGCGCCAAGGAGTTTCGCGCCCAGTTCAATCGTTTGGACGATACGCAAGCGCAGTGCGCCCACGTTCACGCCTTTTTCCGTGAACGTGAACAAAGCCTTGAGACAGAGGACGGACAAGGGGTGGCCGCATGACGATGATGACCGAGACTTTAGTGAGTGGAACAACGCCCGTGAGCGACAACGTCAACCTGAAACAGCACCTCAACACCCCGAGCGAAGAGGGCCAGACCCTTCGCGGGAGCGTGGAGAAGGCGCTGCACAACTACTTCGCGCACCTCGAGGGTGCTGCCGTCACGGACGTGTACAACCTAGTGCTCTCGGAAGTCGAAGCGCCGTTGCTCGAAAGCGTGATGAACTACGTCAAGGGCAACCAGACCAAAGCCAGTGAACTGCTCGGGCTCAACCGTGGCACGCTGCGCAAGAAACTCAAGCAGTACGACCTGCTCTAAGCATGAATCCAAACCAGAAAAGGCGGCTCCCATTCGATGAGGTCGCCTTTTTTGCTGAAACCACCGCGTTATGGAATCTGAAATGACCGACCAGACCACCCGCCTGCCGATCCGCCGCGCCTTGATCAGCGTTTCCGACAAGACCGGGATCCTTGAATTCGCCCGCGAACTGGAACAACTCGGTGTCGAGATCCTGTCCACCGGCGGCACCTTCAAGCTGCTCCGGGACAACGGCGTTGCTGCAGTCGAAGTCGCCGACTACACCGGCTTCGCTGAAATGATGGACGGCCGGGTCAAGACCCTGCACCCGAAAATCCACGGCGGTATCCTCGGTCGTCGCGGTACCGACGATGCGATCATGGAACAGCACGGGATCAAGCCGATCGATCTGGTCGCGGTCAACCTCTACCCCTTCGAAGCCACCATCACCAAGCCAGGCTGCGACCTGCCGACCGCTATCGAGAACATCGACATCGGCGGCCCGACCATGGTGCGTTCGGCGGCCAAGAACCACAAAGACGTCGCCATCGTGGTTAACGCCAGCGATTACGCCAGCGTCCTGGAAAACCTCAAGGCCGGCGGCCTGACCTACGCTCAGCGTTTCGACCTGATGCTCAAGGCCTTCGAGCACACCGCAGCCTACGACGGCATGATTGCCAACTACATGGGCACCATCAACCAGTCGGCGCAAACCCTGACCACCGAAGGCCGCAGCGAATTCCCGCGCACCTTCAACAGCCAGTTCGTCAAAGCCCAGGAAATGCGCTACGGCGAGAATCCGCACCAGAGCGCGGCGTTCTACGTTGAAGCCAAGCCAGCCGAAGCCAGCATCTCGACGGCCGTACAGCTGCAAGGCAAAGAGCTGTCGTACAACAACGTGGCCGACACCGACGCCGCGCTGGAGTGCGTGAAGAGCTTCGTCAAGCCGGCCTGCGTCATCGTCAAGCACGCCAACCCATGCGGCGTGGCTGTCAGCCCTGAGGGCGGCATTCGCCAGGCCTACGAGCTGGCCTACGCCACCGACACCGAGTCGGCCTTCGGCGGCATCATCGCCTTCAACCGCGAACTGGACGGCGAAACCGCCAAAGCCATCGTCGAGCGTCAGTTCGTCGAAGTGATCATCGCCCCAAGCGTCAGCGACGAAGCCCGCGCTGTGGTTGCAGCCAAAGCCAACGTGCGCCTGCTGACCTGCGGCGAATGGCCTGCCGAGCGTGCTGCCGCCTGGGACTACAAGCGCGTCAACGGCGGCCTGCTGGTGCAGAGCCGCGACAATGGCATGATCTCGGCCAACGACCTGAAAGTCGTGACCAAGCGCGCGCCGACCGAACAGGAAATCAACGACCTGATCTTCGCCTGGAAAGTGGCCAAGTTCGTCAAGTCCAACGCGATCGTCTACGCCAAGAACCGTCAGACCATCGGTGTTGGCGCAGGCCAGATGAGCCGCGTCAACTCCGCGCGCATTGCTGCGATCAAAGCTGAGCACGCCGGCCTGCAGGTGCAGGGTGCGGTCATGGCCTCGGACGCGTTCTTCCCGTTCCGTGACGGCATCGATAATGCAGCTAAAGTGGGTATCACTGCCGTGATCCAGCCAGGCGGCTCGATGCGCGATGCAGAAGTCATTGCTGCCGCTGACGAAGCCGGCATTGCAATGGTCTTCACCGGCATGCGCCACTTCCGCCACTAAGCGCTCAGGCGCCGGCGTTGTCAGCGATACAGGCCGCGTGCAGTCCCCAGGACTGCAACGCGCCCATCGCCACAACGCTGGCTCCCGCAGTTTCCAGAATTAGCGTCATCGAGGTTTTGACATGAAGGTTTTGATTATTGGCAGCGGCGGTCGTGAACACGCCCTGGCCTGGAAAGTTGCCCAGGACCCACGCGTCGAGAAAGTCTTCGTCGCCCCAGGCAACGCCGGTACCGCTACCGAAGCCAAGTGCGAGAACGTCGCCATCGACGTCACCGCGCTGGAGCAGTTGGCTGACTTCGCCGAGAAAAACGTCACCCTGACCATCGTCGGCCCGGAAGGCCCGCTGGTCGCTGGCGTCGTCGATCTGTTCCGCAGCCGTGGTCTGGACTGCTTCGGCCCAACCAAGGGTGCCGCCCAACTGGAAGGCTCCAAGGCGTTCACCAAGGACTTCCTGGCACGCCACAAGATTCCGACCGCCGATTACCAGAACTTCACTGAAATCGAACCGGCACTGGCCTACCTGCGCGAAAAAGGCGCACCGATCGTGATCAAGGCCGACGGCCTGGCCGCGGGCAAAGGCGTGATCGTTGCCATGACCCTGGCAGAAGCCGAAGACGCCGTACGCGACATGCTCGCTGGCAACGCCTTCGGTGAAGCCGGTTCGCGCGTAGTGATCGAGGAATTCCTCGATGGCGAAGAAGCCAGCTTCATCGTCATGGTCGACGGCAATAATGTGCTGCCGATGGCCACCAGCCAGGACCACAAGCGCGTCGGCGACGGCGATACCGGCCCGAACACCGGCGGCATGGGTGCCTACTCGCCAGCACCGGTCGTAACCGCCGAGGTGCATCAGCGGGTCATGGATCAGGTGATCTGGCCGACCGTTCGCGGCATGGCCGAGGAAGGCAATGTCTACACGGGCTTCCTCTATGCCGGTCTGATGATCGACAAAGCGGGCAACCCGAAGGTCATCGAGTTCAACTGCCGTTTCGGCGACCCGGAGACCCAGCCCGTCATGCTGCGCCTGGAGTCGAGCCTGGTGCTGCTGATCGAAGCCGCATTCGCCAAGGCGCTGGACAAGGTCGAAGCACAGTGGAACCCGCAGCCAAGCCTGGGCGTGGTCTTGGCAGCTGGCGGCTACCCGGGCGACTACACCAAAGGTGCACCGATCCACGGCCTGGACGCTGCTGCCCAACTGACCGGCAAGGTGTTCCACGCGGGTACCGCACTCAAGGATGGCGCAATCGTCGCCACCGGCGGTCGTGTACTCTGTGCCACAGCACTGGGCGAAACCGTTGAAGCCGCACAGCAGCAAGCGTACCGCCTGGCCCGTGAAATCAGCTGGGAAGGCAGCTTCTACCGCAACGACATTGGCTACCGTGCCATTGCCCGTGAGCGCGGTGAACATCAGCAGTAAAACGAGACCACGGGTACGCCTGGCGTACCCGACCAGACGACAAGGCCCCGCGCGGGCCTTGCCTTCGTCTCGGCCCGCCGCGCATAGTGGTACCCCGGCATTCAGCTAAGGAAGGGATTTCGTCGTGCGTTGGCTCAGGATTGCCATTGGCCTCACCGTCAGCCTGCTGACCCTGTTCTGCCTGTTTCCGGCGTCTGCCGAACATAGCGGTGGCTGGGCCGTTTTGCTTGACGAGCAAGCCAACCTGCAACTGAGCGATGTACGCTCCGAACGCTACCGAAACCAGTTCAGCCCTATCCAGATCAGCCGACTCAACGCTGCCGCCCCCAATCACGCACTGTGGTTGCACTATCGGCTACCCCCGGGCGAGAACGAACAACTGTTGCGTGTCTTCGCTCCGGACTTGTCCAGCCTTGATCTGTATGTGCTGGATGGCAACGTGCTGCTAAAGCAGTCTCTCAACGGCCGCGTCGGTGACACCAGCGAACCCGTGCTGCGTAGCAGTGACCACTTGTTACGACTGCCCACCAGTGCAAAGCCACTGGATGTCTATCTACGGCTGGTTTCCGAACACCAGTTGCGCCCCGACATAACCCTGCAACCTGCTGCCGAAGCCGCCGCCGACCAGCGTGAAGCCGTAATGTTCGGCCTGCTGTTCGGTTGCATTGGCATGCTGATACTGCACAACCTCGCCCGTTTCGCCTATTCACGCTCAACCACCAGCCTGGCACTGGCCGCGTATCAGGGCCTGATGCTGTTCAGCGCACTGATTCTGCTGAACCTCGGCAGCCCCTGGATCAACCTCTGGCATTCTGCCCAAACCCCTGCGGCGTACCTGACAGCGCTGTTGGCAACGCTGTGCGGCCTGGTCTTTACCGCTCGTTTTTTCAATGGCTTCGATCAGCCTCGCCTGACTCGCCTGCTGCAGGCAGACCTGCTCCTGATCAGCCTCTGCGGCCTGGTGCTGCTGTTTGTCGATACCCTGCCGCTGAACCTGATGACCTACGCCCTGATGGCGTTAGGCAGCCTGAGCATGCTGTTGGTGGCCAGCTATCAATGCTACAAGGGGTATGCGCCAGCCAGGCTGCTCACCTTGGCCATGCTGGTGTTCAACATCGGCTGCCTGGTCGTGCTCCCGGCCTTGCTGGTGCTCACACGTACGCCGACCCAATGGTTACTGTTCATCCTGCTCGGGCTGACCGCGCTCAGTGGCTTGCTGCTGAACATGGCCGTCAGTGAGCGCTTGCGTACCATCAGAGAAGCGCGCTTCAGTGCCAGCCGCGCATTGGCCGCGAGCAATGCAGAGGTCAACGCCAAGGCCGAGTTTCTCGCCAGGATCAGCCATGAAATCCGCACGCCCATGAACGGTGTGCTGGGCATGACTGAACTGCTGCTGGGCACTCCGCTGTCGGTCAAGCAGCGTGACTACGTACAAACCATTCATAGCGCCGGCAACGAACTGCTTACCCTGATCAACGAAATCCTCGACATCTCCAAGCTGGAGTCCGGGCAGATCGAACTCGACGACGTGCAGTTCGACCTCAATGCCCTGATCGAAGATTGCCTGGGTATCTTCAGGGCCAAGGCCGAACAGCAGAATGTGGAGTTGATCAGCTTCACCCAGCCGCAAGTTCCCCGGGTTATCAGTGGCGACCCGACACGCCTGCGCCAGGCCCTGCTGGGCTTGTTGGAGAATGCGCTGAAGACGGTCGATCAGGGCGAAATTCTACTGGTGATCGCCCTGGACCAACGTACTGACACTCCTCGCTTGCGCATTGCCGTACAGGACAGCGGCCAACCGATGGCCGACAGTGATCGCGATGCCTTGCTGCAAGCCGAGCTGAACAGCCGGCACTACCTCTCCGAAAGCAAGCTGGGCGGGCATCTGGGCCTGGTCATCGCCAAGCAGTTGGTCACCTTGATGCACGGCGAGTTCGGCATCAAGACCAGCACCAATCAGGGCAACACCCTCTGGATAACCCTGCCGCTGGATCCTCAGCGCCTGGAACAACCCGCCGCCGACCTGGACGGCCCGCTGCGTGACGCCCGCGTGCTGGTGGTGGATGACAACGACACCTGCCGAAAAGTACTGGTACAGCAGTGCAGTGCCTGGGGCATGAACGTCAGTGCCGTGCCATCAGGCAAGGAAGCGCTGGCCCTGCTGCGCACCAAGGCCCATCTGCGGGACTACTTCGATGCAGTACTGCTCGACCAGAACATGCCAGGCATGACCGGGATGCAACTTGCCGCCAAAATCAAGGAAGACCCGAGCCTGAACCACGACATCCTGTTGATCATGCTCACCGGCATCAGCAATGCGCCAAGCAAGATCATCGCGCGCAACGCCGGGGTCAAGCGGATCCTGGCCAAGCCTGTGGCCGGCTATACCCTCAAGACGACCCTGGCCGAGGAACTCAGCCAGCGGGCCAAAGGGCCACACCTGCCGCACGCCGCATCGTTCAGCTATCAGCCACTGCAGATGCCCAGCGACTTTCGCATCCTGGTTGCCGAAGACAACAGCATTTCGACCAAGGTCATTCGGGGCATGCTGGGCAAGCTCAACCTGGAGCCCGACACGGCCAGCAACGGTGAAGAGGCTTTGGCGGCAATGAAAGCTCAGCGCTACGACCTGGTCCTGATGGATTGCGAAATGCCCGTGCTGGACGGTTTTTCCGCCACCCAGCAGTTGCGCGCCTGGGAAGCCAACACCCAACGCAAACGCACGCCGGTGGTCGCCCTGACCGCGCATATCCTTGCCGAGCACAAGGAGCGTGCACGCCTGTCGGGCATGGACGGGCATATGGCCAAGCCCGTTGAGCTGTCACAACTGCGTGAACTGATCGAACAATGGGTGGCCCGCCGAGAACAAGAGGCCAGCCAGGCGACAGGCACTGATACACTTCGTTGAGTCCATCTGCCGCGAGCCCACGCCATGCTTCATGAGTTGTTCAGCGTTTACCTGAAAATGCTCGTGCTCTACAGCCCGTTCTTTGTTCTGTCCTGTTTCATCAGCCTGACCCGTGGCTACTCCAGCAAGGAGCGCAAGCACCTGGCCTGGAAAGTCGCCATTGGCGTGCTCGTCTCCAGCGTTCTGCTGTACCTGTTCGGACGGGTAATCTTCGGCATCTTCGGTATCACCGCCGATGCCTTTCGCATTGGTGCGGGCAGCGTACTGTTCATTTCCGCACTGGGCATGGCACAGGGCAAGTCTGCGGTGCAGACCGACAGCGTGCAGCAGGACGTCACCATCGTGCCACTGACCATACCGCTGACGGTCGGCCCAGGTACCATCGGTGCGCTGCTGGTGATGGGGGTTGGTCAACCGCACTGGGACGACAAACTGCTGGCCATCGTCAGTATCGCTGCAGCCAGCCTCACGGTCGGCCTGGTGCTCTACCTGTCCAACCGCATCGAACGCCTGCTCGGCGACCAGGGCCTGCAGATCGTCAGCCGGTTGATGGGGCTGTTCGTCTGCGCCCTGGCGGCGCAAATCATCTTTACCGGGATAAAGGGCTACCTACTCCCTTAGAGTTCCAGGCTGAGGATTTCTTTCTGCAGGACACTACTCAACCTCGCCAAAACCCTGTCGCGGTGTGTGTGCTCGAAACCGCGCGTGTTGAAGCGCACCAGTTCTGCCCGCGCGGATGAAACAGTTTTGCTCGATTGAAACAGAAAACCGCGGCTCTGCTCCGAGATGTTGAGCGTTTCATGGTACAGCACCATGTCGACCACGCCCGAAGCCCCCTGGCTACAGGGGATTAGCTGGAAGTAGGCATAGTCAAGGTTCCTTGAGCGGCTCTCGAACAGCGACAAGGCGTTGCCGTTCTTTTCCAGCGCTTCAAGCGAACGCCGACTCGCCTCGGCATAAGGCCTTCCGGCCACCTGGGAAATCTTTTCCAGCGCCTGATCGACTACGCGCTGTCGACTCGGGTCAGGGCGATACGTCGCGTCGGCCGGGGTCGCATCCCAGCCAAAGTACTTCAACTGGTTCTTATAGTAGCTGTACCAGTCTTCCACCTGACCATCCTTATAGGCACTCAAGGCTGCACGCTGTGCAAACAGGGTTGCCAACTGCACAGACTCCCGCTGCTGGGCAGGCACACCCGGCAGAAACGAAACCACACTGGCCCCCACCACCGATGCTTGAATGTTATCCATGAGTGATCGCTCCTTGAATGGATTCAACCTTGCGGGTGTACGGGAACACTTGGCGCTTATCGGCCATCAAACACTCAAGTTTCTGGCGATAAGGCTCATAGAGACGCAACTCCAACTGGGCATGAAACCCCTGAAGGCGGGTCTCGCCAGTCAGCGACTGGGCCGCCAGCGGCTCAACCAGCCAATGCTCGCCAGGCACCTGCTCCGTGTCCAGGACAACGCTGTTGAACAACACGACGGGCCCCGTCTGAACCACACCAACCTCCAGCGCTATACGGGTAACCGTGCTGGCCTCAAGTGGTTGCACGACCTGCTGGCGCAGCGCGTCCAAACCCTGTAGGTCCGACGCTTGGCGCATGGCCTCGACACCTTTCGCCAGCACCTCATGGAACGCTGGGTACTGGCTGGCAAGTTGTGCCTGAATCGGTTGAACAGGCGCGATGGGCGCTAGCGCCGAAACCGTTTCTACCGTTTGATGCTGCTGTGTCAGTAACCAGCCGCGATCCGTCAGGGCTGTCCGATACGCGCGATACCACGCCTTATGTTCAGTAAAGCGCGAGCCTGCGCGCTTGTTTGCCAGCAATTGTGCGTACAGGTGCGAATCCAGTACCGCCTGCCGCTCAGCGCCCTCAACCTGTGGCGCTACAAACAACAGGCTGCCGCCGTTGATCCAAAGGGTATAACCGTCAACATCCATGCTCACCTCCTCGTCTGGATAGTCTCCCGTGCAGAGATGAGCCGAACAGCGGCTCATCTCGCCGACGACATATCGTCAGATGTCGTAGTCCAGGATCTTGGCCAGCGCACGATCACCCAGTTGCTGCTCGATGCGCGCACGCACGCGATCATAGATCACCTTGTTGAAGGACAGTGCCGCAGTGCCTTTATAGGTTTCGGAAGAAGCCGAATCCCAGTCAAAAAACAGCACATCCACATCATGAGTGGAGGCTCGACGCTGAATGGCACCCATGGCCATGACCACCTCACCATCGGCGGTCTCGATGCACGAAGCCACACCCACAACCGCAGCCGCCTTTTGGTTCACGTTACGCTTGAACAGCGACAAGGCCTGATCGCTTTTGGGCAGGCCACCAATCGCCTTGCGCGCCAGATCCCCGAGTACCGCTACCGCTGGGGCACCCGGTACTGCAGCAGCAGCGGCTGCCTGGACAGCCTTGACCACCACGTTCGAGAGCTTGATCGACTGACCGGAGGTCGTTTCCTTTTCGTAGGTGCGATGCGCAGTTACCCAGCCACAATCTTGCATGACCTTCAGGAACTGATTGAACCAGGCCTCTCCCTGAGTCGTCGGGTCAAACAGTTTGTTGCTCGCCAGCGAGGCAAACAGGTAAGCGTTTTTGGCGTCATTACGGCTTTGCAGGGAGATGCCGGCGCCGAATGCAACCAGCGAACTTTCCACTACCGCTGCAGAATCGATGCTCAGTAATTCGTTTTTATCGCTCATGATTGAATAGTCCTTGTCTTGATTGGGAAACCCCTTCATTGGGATTTCCCGATCACACTACTCAAACAGCCGATGGCGGGTCAGGAGCGAAAACTTTCCTCAGCAGGATCAGCCTTGCTCGGGGTACCAGCGTGGCGTGTACACCCATTGGCCGCCCTCAGGACGAGGGAACACGCAGGTGGTGGACGACCCCACCAACACCATGGTGCGCATGTCCACCTGCTCAGGGGTCAGCTCCCCGAGGGTGATGGCGCGCAATGTTTGCCCCGGCCTACCGATATCACGGCCAAGGACTACAGGCGTCTGCGCCGTACGGTGCTGACGTACGATTTCCAGGGCACGCCCCAGTTGCCAAGGCCGCGAACGCGAAATCGGGTTATAGAAAGCCAGCGCCAGGTCTGCCTGAGCCGCCAGGTCGAGGCGTTTCTCGATAATCGACCACGGCTTGAGGTTGTCCGACAGCGACAGCACACAGAAGTCATGGCCCAATGGCGCACCCGCTTGAGCGGCGGTGGCCAGCGAGGCTGAAACCCCCGGCAGGATCTCCAGGTCAACCGCATGCCAGGCCGGGTCGTCTGACTCATGAAGGGCTTCCAGTACCGCTGAGGCCATGGCGAACACGCCGGGGTCACCCGACGATACCACCACCACCGAACGGCCCTGGACCGCCAACTCGAACGCGTGACGCGCGCGCTGCATCTCTTCGCGGTTATCGGTGCAATGCAGCACCTGATCGTCGCGGAACGGGCCGGCCATACGCACGTAGGTCTCGTACCCCAGCACATCGTTGGCGCGGGCCAACTCGGCCTTGACCGCCGGCACCATGAACTGCGCAGCACCTGGCCCCAGGCCAATCACCGCCAGTCGACCACGGGCACGGCCTATCGACTGAACGTCGATAGGCTGACTGGCCACGGCAATCGCAATGCCGTCACCCATCGCCTGAGGCAGCAGCAGTTGAGGCAGGGCCTGTGCCGCCAGTGCCACAACACTGTCAGCCGCCGGGGCGAAACGCAAGGCAACGCCCAACTCAGCCGCGGCATCACGCAGCGCCGGGCTGCTCATCTCGCTGTCTGCCGCCAACAGGCAGGCCAGCGCGGGCTCCGCGATCTTCGCCGCCTGCAGGGCAGCGCGCACGGCCTGAGCCGGTTCCGGCACTGTTGCGCTGATTGCCACCAATACGCAGCGCGGATGGATCAACAGCTCATGGGGCGAAGGCTCACGGGCTTCACAGCCGACATGGATCGAACGCTGCGCCTGTTCATCGTGCGGCAGTTGGGCTTGAGCCAACCAAGGCGCAGCCCCTTCAATACGCACCGGCTCACCAGCCAGCAGGTCGGAGACAAAGCGCTTACCCAGCTCAAGATCAGCCAAGGCATAACCACTGGGCGGGTTGAGCAGGCAGGTGCCAAAGCGCAATTCTCCACTGGTGGTGATCGCCGCCGCGACGCCCAGGCCGGCGGCAATTTCACGGGCCATTACGTTGACGCCACCCAGCCCCCCCAGCAACGGCACCACGGCGCTACCATCTTCGGCCACGGCCAGCACCGGAGGCTCAGCGCCCTTCTCCAGCAACAGGTCGGCCAAGGTACGGATGACAATACCAGCGGCGCACAGGGCGATAATCGGCGTGTCCTGCTGATACAGCTGGCGCAGGGTCTGGCCGAACGCCTGATAACTCAGGTCGGCACCCTCGACCCGGCCCGCGAGGCCATGGATAAGGGCGTCGGGATACACCTGCTGGATTTTCCGGGCAGTGGCCAGGCTGCCCTTGCCGAGAATCACGATGGCCGGAGCCTTGCGCGCCATCACCCTTGCCACCTCTCACCCGGCACGATAATCAGCGAGAAATAAGGTGACGATTGCGGGTCGACCTCATCCAGCGCGACGATCTTCTGATTGGCCATGGTCGCCCGCTCGACATACAACGCACGCTCGGCCAGCCCCAGTTCGCTCAGCACCTGACGGACCTTGGGGAAGTTGCGCCCCAGCTTCATGATCACTGCCGCATCGGCATCGGCCAGGCGGCGCTTGAGTTCTTCGTGTGGCAACACGCCCGAGAGAACCGACAGGCTCTGGTTGCGATACACCAGCGGCGCGCCCAACACAGAAGCACCGCCCAGCATCGAGCAGACACCCGGCACCACCTGTGCGTCGTAACGCTCGGCAAGGCGGTCGTGCAGGTACATGTATGAGCCGTAGAAGAACGGATCGCCTTCGCAGATCACTGCCACATCGCGACCGGCATCCAGGTGCGCCGCCACGTCAAGGCTGGCCTGATCGTAGAAATCGCTGATGACCTGCTCATAGGACAATGGCGCTGGCAGTGCTTCGGTGGTCACCGGATAGACCAGTGGCAACAGGGTCTGGGCATCCTGCAAATGCGCTTCGATAATGCCGAATGCGTTGCCACGCTTACCCTTGGCAACAAAGTACGCCACCACCGGCGCCTCGCGCAGCAGGCGCAAGGCCTTGACGGTGATCAGCTCCGGATCACCCGGGCCGACGCCCAGGCCAAGCAAACGTCCACGAGCCTGCATCACTCCACCTCCGTGGCCAGGGCGTTGACCGCCGCTGCGGCCATGGCGCTGCCGCCACGGCGGCCTTCGACGATCACAAACGGCACGCCACGGCTATCAGCGGCGAGCATGGCCTTGGACTCGGCAGCACCGACAAAGCCCACCGGGAACCCCAGGATCAGCGCGGGCTTGGGCGCCCCGGCATCAATCATTTCCAACAGGTAGAACAAGGCGGTGGGGGCATTGCCAATCACCACCACACTGCCTTCCAGGAAAGGGCGCCACAGCTCCAGCGCCACCGCCGAGCGGGTGTTGCCCAGCTCGCGGGCCAGGTCCGGCACGCTGTCGTCCTTGAGGGTACAGATCACCTCGTTGTTAGCCGGCAGGCGCGCACGGGTAATGCCTTCGGCAACCATCCGCGCATCACAGAGAATCGGCGCACCCGCCGCCAGCGCATCGCGCCCGGCCTTGCCCGCACCCGGGGAGAAACGCAGGGCATCAACCACCTCGACCATGCCGCACGCGTGAATCACCCGCACCGCGAGCTTTTCCAGGTCAGCCGGAATCCGCTCAAGACGGGCTTCCTGGCGAATGATGGCGAAGGAGTTGCGATAAATCTCCTGGCCGTCGCGGATGTAATCAATCATCGATGTTGCTCCATAAGCGGGTGTCCAGATAAACGCCCGCTTCTTCTATTGTCAGATTGCGCCCGCTGAGGACGCCCAGGCCCGGCTGCGCCGGGTCGTGAAAATACAGGTCGTAATGACCGGGGCCCACGGCCAGCAGCGTGGCTGGCGCGGCATGGGCCATGGCACAGGAGCGCTGGCAGCCGCTGAGGTGAACAGCACCAAGCGCTCCCGATCGGGACAGCAGCGGGGCCAGCCGCTGGGCATCGCCCTTGGTGTCGGACAGCGCCTTGGCGCAGCCCGTCGAACCGGTGCACGCGACCAGTCGGGCCAAGGGTTCACGCACGTCACACAGCAACCCCAATGCGCTCAAACCGGCCACGGCCGCCGAGGCCTGCTCCACGGCGACGTTCGGCAACAGCACACCCTGCCACGGCGTCATGCGCAAGCTACCGTCACCCCACTCGCGCGCAAGCCGCGCAACACCACGCAATTGCTCGACACTCAACCGCCCCAATGGGGCCACTGCACAGACGGCCGCATGATCAGGCTGAAGCTGTGGGTAGACTCCCAGCGGCTGGGCAAGGTCACCCACGCCCCTGCGCCACTGGCGAACGGCAACATCGCGCCGTAGCGTCAGGGGCAAACGGGCAACGAACGCCTCCACGTCCATTGTCGCCAACAACTGGCGCATACGCGCCTGCTCAGGCGAAGCCAGATCAAGAAAGGTGTTCAGTACCGCCAGCACCAGCGCATGCCCTTGTGCCAACGGCACCGCGCCCAATGCGCCGTCCTCACTCGGGCACCCTGCCAGCCCGAATGCCAGCCAGGGCTGACCTTCCAGGCTCAGTGCCGATAGCCACAGGTCATGAGGGTGACGGAGCATGGCCATCGCTTCACCGCCATCCAGCTGCACGGCGAACTTGGGTGAGAGTTGCTGAAAACGTGGGCTGCTTTGCAACGAATCGAGAATCTGCCGGGCCAATGGCCGGGTATCGAACAGCATGGCGCGGTCCAGGCCCGCCGTTGGGCTGAGCATCAGGTTGCGCACATCATCACCGGCCATCTGGGTCGGCCCCAGGCCCGCCGCGAGCAAACAGGCAATCAACGCGTCGCGCTCGGTGCCGATGCCGCGAATCTGCAGGTTGCTGCGGTTGGTCAGCTCGATCACTCCGATGGCAAAACGCTCGGCCGCCTCGGCCACCGCATCAGCCTGGCCGGCACTGATTTCGCCGCCATTGAGCTTGATCCGGGAAATACCGCCATCCAGCGCCTGGACGATGCGCCACAACCCCGGACAGGCCGAGGGGCGTAACGCAGGGGACGGCTGTAGCTCGTTCAAAAGATCACCCGATAATCGTCAAAAGGCGCTGGTCGTTGGAAGGCGCGGTATTATGCCTGCTTTGTCCGGCAGCAGGATAAGCCTGCTGGTCGGATTGGCAGTGTAGAGGATGCGGCATGGCCCCCTGGCTCACCCTGGTAGGAATCGGCGAAGACGGCTTCAACGGCCTCGGCAAGCAAGCCCGCAGGGCGCTGCTCGGCGCTGCGCGGGTGTTTGGCAGCCCACGGCAGTTGGCCTTGCTGCCACGCTGCATCGGCGCTGAACGCGAGCCCTGGCCTAGCCCGTTTTCCTTGACGCCGTTGTTGGCGCTGCGCGGTGAAGCGGTGTGTGTATTGGCCAGTGGCGACCCCATGCTGTATGGCGTGGGCGCTAGCCTGGCACGTCAGGTCACGGCCAGTGAAATGACCGTGCTACCGGCACCGTCTTCCTGTTCGCTGGCGGCGGCCCGGCTCGGCTGGCCGCTGCAAGACGTTGTCACCCTCTCGGTCGTCGCTCGCCCGGTCGCCGCGGTGGCCGCTCACCTCTATACCGGTCAGCGCCTGCTGGTGCTGAGCAACGACGCCAGCAGCCCTGCAGCGCTGGCCGAACTGCTGCGTGCCCGAGGCTTTGGCGCCAGCCGCATGGTGGTGCTGGAGCACTTGGGTGGCCCGCTGGAGCGCCAACACGAAGGGCATGCCAATACCTGGTCCAACCCGGACGTGGCAGCACTGAATGTCGTTGCCATCGACTGCCAGGCCGACCCCGACGCGCCGCGCCTGTCGCCCTTGGCCGGCCTGCCGGATTCCGCCTTTCGTCATGATGGCCAGATCACCAAGCGCGATGTACGCGCCATCACCCTCGCCCGGCTCGCCCCGCAACCTGGCGAACTGCTCTGGGACGTTGGCGCCGGCAGCGGCTCCATCGGCATCGAATGGATGCGCGCGCATCCCAGTTGCCGGGCTCTGGCCATTGAGGCCGACGAAGGCCGCCAACAGCTGATTGAACACAACCGCGATGCACTCGGCGTACCCGGCCTGCAACTGATCCGCGGGCGCGCACCGCACGCGCTGGCAGGCCTGGAGCAGCCCGATGCAATCTTCATCGGCGGCGGTGTCACCCGTGAGGGTGTGCTGCAGCACTGCTGGAATCAGTTGCGCCCCGGGGGCCGCCTGGTCGCCAACGCCGTGACCCTGCAAAGTGAGGCCACCCTGGCCGACTGGCGTGAGCGCCACGGCGGCGAACTGACCCGTATTCACATCGCCCAGGCGCAGCCGCTGGGTGAGTTCGACACGTGGCGCCAGGCGCTCCCCATTACCCTGCTCGATCTGGTCAAACCCCTCGATGCGTGACGAAACGGCCGAACAACCCGCGCCACTGCGCAGTGGCCTGACCACCGGTAGCTGCGCCACAGCCACCAGCCTGGCGGCGGCTCGCCTGTTGCTGACGGGGCAAGCCAGTGATGCGGTGCAGATCACCCTGCCCAAGGGCAAGGTCGTGCAGATGCGCCTGGAGTTCTGCCGTTTGCTCGACGATGGCGCCGAAGCGGGAACCCTCAAGGATGCCGGTGACGACCCGGATGTCACCCACGGTGCGCTGCTCTACAGCCGCGTTCGCCTGCAAGCACAGCCGGGCGTACGGTTTGTCGCGGGCAGCGGCGTCGGCACCGTGACCCGCCCCGGGCTGGTGCTGGCGGTGGGCGAGCCAGCCATCAATCCTGTGCCTCGGAAGATGATGACTGAACACCTGCAACGGCTGGCAGAGGAAGCCGCCTACGCCGGAGGGTTTGAAGTGACTGTGAATGTCCGCGATGGCGAAAACCTCGCCTTGAAAACCATGAACCCACGCCTGGGGATTCTCGGCGGGCTGTCGATTCTCGGTACCAGCGGCATCGTCCGACCGTTTTCCTGCGCAGCCTACATCGCCTCGATTCATCAAGGCATCGATGTCGCCAGAACCAACGGTTACCTGCACATCGCAGCCTGCACCGGCAATGCCAGTGAAGACACCATGCGCCAGTACTACAACTTGCCGGAAATCGCCCTGATCGAAATGGGCGACTTCGTCGGTGCGGTGCTCAAGCACCTGCGCAAGGTGCCTGTGGACAAGCTGAGTATCTGCGGGGGGTTCGGCAAGATCAGCAAGCTGGCCGCCGGGCACATGGACCTGCACAGCCGCCACTCCAGTATCGACCTGCCACAGTTGGCCGGGTGGGCCGCTGCCATTGGTGCCGACGCCGAGCTACAGGCGGCCATCATCCAGGCCAACACCAGCCAGCAGGCGCTAGCGCTGGCTCACGCGGCGGGCGTAGCCTTGGGCGATGCCGTCTGCGCTCATGCCCGGGCCTTCGCGCAAACCATCGTCCCACCCCAGGTGCAGGTGGAAGTCTTCGCCATCGACCGCCAAGGCGGCATTGTCGGCCAGGCGGGTGTGCAATGAGCCCACGTATCCTGCTGCTCGGAGGCGTCACCGAAGCCTTGGCCATAGCGCGTCAACTGGGCCCCGAGCACGTCTACAGCCTGGCGGGGGTTGGGCGCGTGCCACAGGATCTGCCCTGCCAGGTGCGCGTTGGCGGGTACGGCGGCGCACAAGGTCTGGCGGCGTACCTACAGGCAGAAGGCATCCGCCTGCTGATCGACGCCACACACCCGTACGCCGCACAAATCAGCCACAACGCGGTTCTCGCGGCCAAGCAGGTGGGCATTCCGTGCTGGGCACTGCGTCGCACGGCCTGGCAAGCACAACCTGGAGATGACTGGCGTGAAGTGGCCGACTGGGGCGAACTGATGCAGGCGCTGGCCCCCTTCCAGCGCCCGCTGTTCACCCTGGGCCGCGAGCCGTTGCAGCACCTGGACGAGATACCGTCCCAGCAATTCTGGACCCTGCGCGCACTGGAGAGCTGCCTTGGCAACGAGCACTGCGAAATCATCGGTGCACGCGGGCCGTTCTGCATCGACGACGAACGTGCCTTGTTTGAGCGTCGGCAGATCGACGTGCTGATCAGCAAGAACAGTGGCAGCAGCGCCACCGAGCCCAAACTGGACGTGGCGCGCGAGCGCGGGGTGCCGGTGTTGATTCTCAAGCGCCCGGCATTGCCGGAGGCAGACCGCCTGTTCTGGTCGACACAGGCATTGCTGGAGGCGCTGCGTTAAACGCCCGGTCAGTCCGGCAGGCTCAGCCTGCGGCACTTCATCGCACCCGGGCTTTTGTACTTATACTGGCACTTCTGGCTAAATGGCCAACACTCACGATTCCTGACCGGATCTTTCCATGCCACGACAACGGCTTGCCTATGCCTGGATCGCCTGCATCGCCGTATTGGTGAACATGCTGGCGATGCCGTTGTCTGCGGCAGCCCCCAAGGGGCAAGCCGAGCAACTGCTCTGGGGGGCGTTCTGCTCTGGCAGCGGTACGCAGTTGGTAGCGATTTCGCTGGGCCAGACCGAGCCCGGGCCGGCGAATGACGATCATTCCGTGATGCAGCACTGCTGGTGCTGCTCCGGATCGGCACCCGTGCTGGCGCTACCGGCACAAGCACCGCGACTGCTGTTGCCCGAACAGGCGTTTGGCATACCGCAACCCCTGTTCAGCACGCTTCAGCCAACACCGCGGCAATTGTGGCCCGCCCTCAATCCTCGTGCCCCACCTCTGGTTTGATTCTCTACGCTATCCGTTGCGAAACCGAATCGACTGGAGAACTACCATGCTATTGAAAGCCTTTGCCCTGGCCGCCCTGTTGCTGCCGGTGACGTTTGCCAACGCCCATGAATACACTAAGGGCGATCTGCACATCGCGCACCCATGGTCGCAAGAACTACCGCCCAACGCGCCCAATGTGGCGGCCTATTTCGTTGTTCACAACAAGGGCAACAACGCCGACCGCCTACTCAGCGTCGCCTCCCCCATCAGCGACAATGCCGAGCTGCACGAGCACCTGATGAAGGACGGCCTGATGAAGATGCAGCAGGTGCCTAGCGTCGTCGTTCCCGCCGGCAGCGACCTGGTCTTCGCCCCTGGCGCCTATCACGTCATGCTCATGCAACCCAAGGACCGCAGCCTGCTGCGCGACGGCAAGCGCTTTCCACTCACACTGCATTTTGAGAAAGCCGGCGATATCACGGTTGAGGTCGCGGTACAGAAGCAGCCGCCCGAAGAGGCTGCCCACAGCCATTGATCGCTGACGCGTCCCCGCGATGAGCACCTTGCGCCAACGCCAGATCCGGCCCGCATCACCTCGCGGCAGCTGGCTGAGCCTGTTCGCCATGTTGATGATCTTCATCGGCCCACTGATTTCTCAGTCGATGCCGATGGATCATCGTGCCTCCATGCCTGCGGGCATGGAGATGGCCTGTCACGAGGGTGCTCAGGCGACCAGCGCACACAAGGCCTCACCGTCACTGCACGTCCTGTGGGAGAAGTGCGGCTACTGCAGCCTGTTCTTCCACTGCCCGGCCCTGCCCCAGACGCACAGCCTGCTGGACAGCACCGTCACACCGGCCAGCACAGGGCTGATCGTCCAGCCTCGCCAAGGCCATGCCCGCCAAGCGATCTTCCCCGGCGCTCGAACCCGCGCTCCGCCTACCTCGTTTTCAGTCTGAACCCACTTGTTATCGAACTCGGCCCGGGCGTCTGCCCGAAGGTCGACATCTGCCTTTGACTGAAAAACGTTGGAATGATTATGTCTGGCTGCACCGCTATGTTTCGTCTGTCCCTGCGCGGCACTATCGCCGTGGCCTGTGGCTCCCTGCTCAGCCCGTTCATCCTGGCCGCCGAGCAAGGCCATGAGAACCACACTCAAGACCCAGCCGAACTGAGCCCCACGGTCATCACCGCTGTGGCGCCCAGTTCACCGCTGACCGTGGTCACCAACCCCAAGGACCCTCGCCAGCCCGTACCCGCCAGCGACGGTGCCGACTACCTGAAGACCATCCCCGGGTTCTCCGCCATTCGCGCAGGCGGCACCAACGGCGACCCGGTGCTGCGCGGCATGTTCGGCTCACGCCTGAACATCCTCACCAACGGCGGCGTAATGCTCGGCGCCTGCCCAAACCGTATGGATGCGCCGACGTCCTACATCGCACCGGAAACCTACGATCGCCTGACCGTGATCAAAGGCCCGCAGACCGTCCTCTGGGGGCCGGGCGCATCAGCAGGAACCATCCTTTTCGAGCGCGAGCCCGAGCAATTCGGCGAGCTTGGCAGCCGAGTCAACGCCAGCGTGCTGGCTGGCTCCAACGGCCGCTTCGACAAGGTGCTGGACGCGGCGGCAGGCGGCCAGTTGGGCTATGTACGTGTCATCGGCAACCAATCGCACTCGGATGACTACGAGGATGGTAACGGCGATACGGTGCCGTCCCGCTGGGACAAGTGGAACGGCGACGTCGCCCTCGGCTGGACGCCAGACGCCGATACCCTGCTGGAGCTGACCGCCGGAAAGGGCGACGGTGAAGCGCGGTATGCCGGGCGAGGCATGGACGGGTCGCAGTTCAAACGCGAAAGCCTGGGCCTGCGCTTCGAGAAATCCAACCTTGGCGACGTGCTCGACAAGGTCGAAGCGCAGGTCTACTACAACTACGCCGATCACGTGATGGATAACTACAGCCTGCGTACACCGCCCACCAGCGGCATGATGGCCGGGCCGATGGTCAGCAACGTCGACCGCCGCACGATGGGTGCGCGGATCAAGGCGACCTGGCGCTGGGCCGACGTGAAGCTGATCAGCGGTATCGATGCGCAGACCAACGAACACCGCCAACGTGGCGGCATGGGCATCGATGCACACAAAGACAAACCGTGGACCAAAGATGCCGACTTCCACAACTACGGCGTGTTTGGTGAACTGACCTGGGAAACCACCCAGCAGGATCGGCTGATCACCGGCGCACGCCTGGACCGCGCCTCGGCCAAAGACTATCGCAAGACCACCTCAGGCATGATGCCGCGGCCCAACCCCACCTACGGTGACACCCGTGCCGACACCCTGCCCAGCGGTTTTGTACGCTATGAGCACGACCTCGCGGCCATCCCGGCTACCACCTACATCGGCCTCGGGCATGCCCAGCGCTTCCCGGACTACTGGGAATTGTTCTCGCCCAAATCCGGCCCTGACGGCTCGGTGAATGCCTTCGACGCGATCAAGCCAGAGAAAACCACCCAGCTCGACTTCGGTATCCAGTACCAGACCGACGTGGTCGAGGCCTGGGCCTCCGGTTATGTTGGCCAGGTGCGCGACTACATCCTGTTCGACTACACCCAGAACAGCTCCCAGGCCCAGAACATCGATGCACGGATCATGGGCGGTGAGCTCGGTGCCGCCTACAAGCTGACCTCCAACTGGAAGGCCGATGCCACCCTGGCCTACGCCTGGGGCAAGAACAGCAGCGATGGCGCAGCCCTGCCACAAATGCCTCCGTTGGAAAGCCGCCTGGGCCTGACCTACAGTCGCGATGACTGGAGTGCCGGCGCGCTGTGGCGCGTGGTAGCGGCGCAGAACCGCATTGATGAAAACAAAGGCAACGTGGTCGGCAAGGACTATGAAAAGAGTGGGGGCTTCGGCGTGTTCTCGCTCAACGGCGCTTACCGCGTGAACAAGAACCTCAAGCTCAGCACGGGCGTCGACAACCTGTTCGACAAAGCCTACGCCGAACACCTGAACCTGGCGGGTAACGCCGGCTTCGGTTATCCGGCCAATGACCCACAAGCGATCAACGAGCCGGGCCGTACGTTCTGGACCAAAGTCGACCTGAGTTTCTGATGCAGCCGGGCGCGGCTGAAAAGCCGCGCCCACACCGCTGGAGCGTGCAATGAAAATAATACAACCGTCTTTCTACAACCTGGCCTGGCGCTGGCACTTCTACGCCGGGTTGTTCGTGGCTCCGATTATGATCCTGCTGGCCATCACCGGGATCATCTACCTGTTCAAGCCACAGCTTGATCCGCTGATGTACCGTGACCTGATGGTGGTCGAGGCGGGCCATCACCGGCAAAGCGCCGACGCCCTGAAACAACACGTACAACACGCCTACCCACAGGGGCATGTCGGGCAGTACTTGCCTGCCCCAGCGCCCGATCGCAGTGCGCAATTCGTGGTGCATGAGGGCGGGCGAGAACTGAATGTATTCATCGACCCCTACACCGGCACTGTACTCGGCGCGCAGGATGCCAAGCGCAACCTGCAAGCGGTGGCCCGTGCGCTACACGGCGAGCTGATGATCGGCACGGTCGGTGACCGCGTGGTTGAATTGGCCGCAGGCTGGGGCATCGTCCTGGTGGTGTCCGGGCTGTACCTGTGGTGGCCACGCGGCAAAGCTTCGGCTGGCGTGCTGTGGCCGCGCCTGGGCGCACGCGGGCGTCTGTTCTGGCGCGACCTGCATGCCGTCAGCGGTTTCTGGGGCTCAGCCTTACTGTTGCTGATGTTACTCAGTGGCATGACCTGGACCGGCTTCTGGGGCAAACAATACGCCGACCTGTGGAACCGCTTTCCGGCGGCCATGTGGAACGAAGTACCGCAGTCCGACCAGCAGGCCCGCACCCTCAACAACGCCAACCGGCAGACCGTGCCTTGGGCCGTGGAAAACACGCCAATGCCACAATCCGGCGCGCACGCTGAACATACCGGTCACGTGGCCGCAAACTCTGCGCCCGCTTTGCCACAGGTAAGCCTGCAACAGGTCGAAGACATTGCCACTGCGCGCCAGGTTGAACCGGGCTACAGCATCACCCTGCCGAGCACGGCCGAAGGTGTTTTCACCATTGCCGTGTTCGCCGACGACCCGCGTAACGACGCCACCCTGCATGTCGACCAGTACACCGGCAAGGTGCTGGTGGATGTGCGCTGGCAGGATTACAACAGCGTTGCCCGAGCCACTGAGCTGGGGGTGATGTTGCACGAGGGCAAATTGTTTGGCCTGGTCAACCAGCTCATCGTATTGCTGATCTGCCTGATGATCCTGCTGGGCTCGGTCAGCGGGCTGGTGATCTGGTGGAAACGCCGACCTCAGGGCGGGCTGGGCGTACCGCCCCTGCGACATGACCTGCCACGCTGGAAGTCGGCCACCGTGATCATGCTCGGCCTGGGCATTGCCTTCCCGCTGGTGGGTGCCTCGATGCTGGTGGTATGGCTGCTGGACCGAGGGCTGGGCCGTCGCGTCCTGGCACCGGCAACCTGACCTCGCCCTGCCCGACTCAATACCAGCCATGAGCCATTCCTGTGCAATCGCCCCCGTAACGAGCGTACCGGGGCGTCATCACAGTGCATTCCATTTGCCCCTGAACCTGTAAACACGCAGCCCACCAGCCTGTACACAAGTCGGCACAGCGCTTGCTAACGCTCTCTCCTGAAGTCGCCATCTGCCAAACAGAACAATCGAATTCAATGGAGAGTGCACTATGAAGCGTCGCAGTCTGATCAAGGCCTTTACCCTGAGCGCATCCATCGCCGCGATGGGCTTGAGCTGGAGTATCCAGGCCGCCGAGACCATCAAGGTCGGCATCCTGCATTCGCTGTCGGGAACCATGGCGATTTCCGAGACGTCGCTCAAGGACATGGCGCTGATGACCATCGAACAGATCAACGCCAAGGGTGGGGTCAATGGCAAGTTGCTGGAACCTGTCGTGGTCGACCCGGCCTCGAATTGGCCGCTGTTCGCCGAGAAGAGCCGCCAACTGCTGACCCAGGACAAGGTCGCCGTGGTATTCGGCTGCTGGACATCGGTATCGCGCAAGTCCGTGCTGCCGGTGTTCGAGGAGCTCAACGGCCTGCTGTTCTACCCCGTGCAATATGAAGGCGAGGAAATGTCGCCGAATGTCTTCTACACCGGTGCAGCGCCGAACCAGCAGGCCATTCCGGCGGTGGAGTACCTGATGAGCGAAGAAGGCGGCGCGGCCAAGCGCTACTTCCTGCTTGGCACCGATTACGTCTACCCACGCACCACCAACAAGATTCTGCGCGCCTTCCTGCACAGCAAGGGCGTGGCCGACAAGGACATCGAAGAGGTCTACACGCCGTTCGGGCACAGCGATTACCAGACCATCGTCGCCAACATCAAGAAGTTCTCCGCAGGCGGCAAGACCGCAGTGATCTCCACCGTCAATGGCGACTCCAACGTGCCGTTCTACAAGGAACTGGCCAACCAGGGCCTGAAAGCGACCGACGTACCGGTCGTGGCTTTCTCGGTGGGCGAAGAAGAACTGCGCGGCATCGACACCAAACCGCTGGTCGGGCACCTGGCCGCCTGGAACTACTTCGAGTCGGTGGAAAACCCGGTGAACAGCCAGTTCGTCGCCGACTGGAAGGCCTATGCCAAAGCGAAGAACCTGCCAGGTGCCGACAAGGCCGTGACCAATGACCCGATGGAAGCCACCTACGTTGGCATTCACATGTGGGCACAGGCCGTGGAAAAGGCCAAGTCCACCGACGTCGACAAGGTTCGCGAAGCCTTGGCCGGCCAGAGCTTCAAGGCACCGTCGGGCTTCACCTTGACCATGGACAAGAGCAACCACCACCTGCACAAGCCGGTCATGATCGGCGAAATCCAGGACGACGGTCAGTTCAACGTGGTCTGGCAGACCGAGCAACCGCTGCGCGCGCAACCCTGGAGCCCCTTTATCCCTGGCAACGACAAGCGCCCGGACTATGCAGTGAAGGGCAACTGAGTAGTCCCTCCCTGCAGGTACTGGCACAGCCGGTGCCTGCAGGCCCTCCTCAAGAGACATCACTATGCTCACTGCCGTGTACCGTTTGATCATCGGCCTCGCCTTGCTGCTGCCTCTGGCCGCAGAGGCCGGCGACGCCGACTACTTCGTCGCTGCCAACGCCACCGAACAGGCCCGCCTGCTGCAGGCTTGGGCGGCACAACCCGACCCGGCCCGGCTGGCACTGCTCACATCACTGCAGCAAGGCCGCATCAGCCCGGACGATAGCCGCAAGTTGCGCCTGAACAACCGTCTGCGCGGTCTGCTGGATAACGCACTGGCCAGCCATCAACTGCTGGTCGAGGATCCCCGCGTACGGCTCAGTGCCGCGCAACAGTTGCAGAAAAGCGCGCAGCCGGCCCAGGTTGCCTTTCTCGAACGCCGTTTCGCCAGCGAAGCAGACAGCGCCGTGCACGCGGCCCTCGGCCTGGCCTTGGCCAACCTGCAACTGGCCGCCAGCGACCCGGCGGTGCGTCTGGCCGCTGTACGCCTGCTCGGCGAAACCGGCGACCCGATGGCCCGCACCCGCCTGGAGAGCCTGCTTGACCCAGCGGTGGAAACCCATGAAGCCGTGCGCACCGCCGCTGAAACCAGCCTGGCCCAAGTCAAGCGCAAGCTGTTGATCGGTGAACTGCTCGGCCAGGCATTCAGTGGGCTGTCACTCGGCTCGATCCTGTTGCTGGCGGCGCTGGGCCTGGCGATTACCTTCGGCCTGTTGGGCGTGATCAACATGGCCCACGGCGAGATGCTGATGCTTGGCGCCTACTCGACCTATGTGGTGCAGGTACTCGTGCAACGCCTGATGCCCGAGGCACTACCGTTCTATCCGTTGCTGGCGCTACCGGTGGCGTTCTGCGTCAGTGCCGGGGTCGGCATGCTGCTGGAGCGCACGGTGATTCGTCACTTGTATGGTCGCCCGCTGGAAACCCTGCTCGCGACCTGGGGCATCAGCCTGATGCTGATTCAGGCAATCCGCCTGCTGTTCGGCGCGCAGAACGTCGAGGTCGCCAACCCGGCCTGGCTGTCTGGCGGGCTGCAGGTATTGCCTAACCTGGTGCTGCCCTACAGCCGCCTGGTGATCATCGGCTTCGCCCTGTTCGTGGTACTGCTGACCTGGTTGCTGCTCAACCGCACACGCCTTGGCCTGAACGTGCGGGCGGTGACACAGAACCGCAACATGGCCGCCTGCTGCGGCGTACCCACCGGGCGTGTGGACATGCTCGCCTTCGGCCTTGGTTCGGGCATCGCCGGCCTCGGCGGCGTAGCCCTGAGCCAGATCGGCAACGTCGGCCCGGACCTCGGCCAGAGCTACATCATCGACTCGTTCCTGGTGGTGGTGCTTGGCGGCGTCGGGCAATTGGCCGGCAGCCTCTGGGCGGCCTTCGGCCTGGGCGTGGCCAACAAACTGCTGGAGCCGCAGATCGGTGCGGTACTCGGCAAGATCCTGATCCTTGCGCTGATCATTCTGTTCATCCAGAAACGCCCGCAAGGCCTCTTTGCACTCAAGGGACGGGTAATCGACTGATGAACCAGCCACTCTTGATCCGCGCCACACAGAAAGCCGGGCTGCGCCTCTCGCTGGCCGTCGGCGCTGCGGTACTGCTAACCCTGCTGGCACTGCCGCTACTGTCACTGCTGCCCGACGGCCACAGCCTGCAGGTATCGGCCTACACCCTGACCCTGGTCGGCAAAATCCTCTGCTATGCCATCGTTGCCCTGGCGCTGGACCTGGTCTGGGGCTATGCCGGCCTGCTCTCCCTCGGTCACGGGCTGTTTTTTGCCCTGGGCGGTTACGCCATGGGCATGTACCTGATGCGCGAAGCGGCCGGTGACAGCCTGCCGGCCTTCATGACTTTCCTGTCCTGGAGCGAACTGCCCTGGTACTGGGCCGGCACCCAGCACTTCGCCTGGGCGCTGTGCCTGGTGGTATTGGCACCCGGGCTGCTGGCGCTGGTGTTCGGCTTCTTCGCTTTTCGTTCGCGCATCAAGGGCGTGTACTTCTCGATCATGACCCAAGCCCTGACGTTCGCCGGGATGCTGCTGTTTTTCCGCAACGAGACCGGCTTTGGCGGCAACAACGGCTTCACCAGTTTCCGCAGCATTCTGGGCTTCGACATCACCGCCCAGGGCACCCGCGCCGTGCTGTTTCTGCTGACCGTCGCGCTATTGCTGGCCAGCCTCTACATCGGCTGGCGGCTGGCGCGCAGCAAGTTCGGCCGGGTTCTGACCGCCCTGCGCGATGCTGAAAACCGCTTGATGTTCTGCGGTTACGACCCCCGTGGTTTCAAACTCTTCGTCTGGGTGCTCAGCGCCGTGCTGTGCGGCCTGGCCGGCGCCCTGTACGTGCCACAGGTGGGCATCATCAATCCCAGTGAAATGTCACCGACCAACTCCATCGAAGCGGCGGTGTGGGTCGCCCTTGGCGGGCGCGGCACCTTGATCGGGCCGCTGCTCGGTGCCGGTCTGGTCAACGGCATGAAGAGCTGGTTCACCGTGGCGTTTCCGGAGTTCTGGCTGTTCTTCCTCGGGGCACTGTTCATTCTGGTCACCCTGTACCTGCCCAAGGGCGTGGTCGGCCTGCTGAAGAAAAGAGGCGAACAATGAGAACGACACCACTGCCGGTGGTTCATCCGGAATTCATGCTCGAGCCCATCCTGGACGCCGGCAGCGGGCGCGATGCCATTGGCCTCGGCCAACGTCGCGGCGAAGGGCTGGAGGTGCGCCACGGCACGGTACTGACACTGGAAGATATCAGCGTCAGCTTCGATGGCTTCAAGGCCCTCAACAGCCTCAACCTGTACATCGGTGTCGGCGAGTTGCGCTGCATCATTGGCCCCAACGGGGCGGGCAAGACCACCTTGATGGACGTGATTACCGGCAAGACCCGCCCCAACACCGGCAACGCCTGGTTCGGCGATACCCTGGACCTGACCCGCATGAGCGAGGTGCAAATCGCTCAAGCCGGCATCGGGCGCAAGTTCCAGAAACCAACGGTGTTCGAGGCGTTGAGCGTGTTCGAGAACCTTGAGCTGGCGCAGAAGAATGACAAATCGGTGTGGGCCTGCCTTGGCGCGCACCTGCGTGCTGAGCAGCGCGACCGGATCGACGAGGTGCTCAAGACCATCCGCCTCGACGGCTCAGCCCTGCGCCCTGCGGGCCTGCTTTCCCACGGCCAGAAACAGTTTCTGGAGATCGGCATGCTGCTGATGCAGGACCCGCAACTGCTGCTGCTCGACGAGCCCGTGGCGGGCATGACCGACGCGGAAACCGAGTTCACCGCCGAGCTGTTCAAGGGCCTGGCGGGCAAGCACTCGCTGATGGTGGTCGAACACGACATGGGCTTCGTCGGTGCCATTGCTGACCACGTCACGGTACTGCACCAGGGCAGCGTGCTGGCCGAAGGCTCACTGGAACAGGTACAGGCCGATGACCGGGTCATCGAGGTGTATCTGGGCCGCTAGGAGATTGCCATGCTGAAAGTCGATTCGCTTCATCAATACTACGGCGGTAGCCACATCCTGCGCGGCCTGTCATTCGAGGCCAAGGTCGGTGAGGTGACCTGCCTGCTGGGCCGCAACGGTGTCGGCAAGACCACCCTGCTGCGCTGCCTGATGGGCCTGCTGCCGGTTCGCGAAGGCACGGTGCAGTGGGAGCATAACCCCATCACTGCACTCAAGCCGCATCAACGGGTAGAGGCTGGCATTGCCTACGTGCCTCAGGGGCGCGAGATCTTTCCACGCCTGAGCGTGGAGGAAAACCTGTTGATGGGGCTCTCTCGCTTCAGTGCCAAAGAGGCCAAAAGCGTACCGGCGTTCATCTATGAGCTGTTCCCGGTACTGCTACAGATGAAACACCGTCGTGGCGGCGACCTATCCGGCGGCCAACAACAGCAATTGGCGATTGGCCGGGCGCTGGCCAGCCGCCCTCGCCTGTTGATCCTCGATGAGCCCACCGAAGGTATCCAGCCCTCGGTGATCAAGGAAATCGGTGCGGTGATCCGCACCCTGGCAGCGCGTGGCGACATGGCGATCCTGCTGGTGGAGCAGTTCTATGACTTCGCCGCCGAACTCGCCGATCAGTACCTGGTGATGTCTCGGGGCGAGATCGTCCAGCAGGGTCGCGGCAAAAACATGGAGGCCGAAGGTGTACGCGGGCTGGTAACCATTTAACCTGAACAACTGCCTTACGCCTTGAGAACCTGCCATGACCTACCTGATCCGCGATGCCGTTCACGCCGACCTGCCGGGCATCCGTGATATCTACAACGACGCCGTGCTGAACACCACGGCGATCTGGAACGAACAACCGGTCGACCTGGACAACCGCCGGGCCTGGTACGAGGCGCGCCAAACGCAGCAGTACCCGATCCTGGTGGCCGTCGACGCAGCCGGTGAGGTGCTAGGCTACTCATCATTCGGTGACTGGCGTCCTTTCGAGGGGTTTCGCCACACGGTCGAGCATTCGGTCTACATCCGCGCCGATCAACGTGGCAAAGGCCTCGGCCCGGCCTTGATGCAGGCCTTGATCGAACGTGCACGGGCCTGCGGCAAACATGTGATGGTGGCGGCTATCGAAAGCGGCAACCAGGCGTCGATTCACCTGCATGAACGCCTGGGTTTCACCCTGAACGGAAACATGCCTCAGGTGGGCGTGAAGTTTGGCCGCTGGCTGGACCTGACCTTCATGCAATTGATCCTCAACCCGGGTGCACAGCCCATGGAGTGACCGCTGATGAACGCTGCCCAATTACACCGCGTGACCCACGAAAGTTTTGCGCATTACCGCGACGGCCTGGTGGCGCTGTTGCTTGACGCGGTTCGTCAGGGCGCATCGGTTGGTTTTCTCGCGGATATCGACGCCCAGCAGGCCAACAACTACTTCGACGAGGTCAAGGCACGCCTGACCACGGGTGAGTTGCTGCTGTGGGTCGTGAGCAAGGACAAGGATGTGCTGGGCAGTGTTCAACTCGGTTTGTGCCAGAAGCCCAATGGCCTTAACCGTGCCGAAGTGCAGAAGTTGTTGGTGCATGGCAATGCTCGCCGACGCGGGCTGGGCCAGCAGTTGATGCAGGCGCTGGAGCACACGGCGCGCAAGGAACGGCGCGGTCTGCTGTACCTGGACACCGAGGCGGGCTCGGAGGCCGAGGCGTTTTACCGGTCCCAGGGCTACATCCGTGCCGGTGAAATCCCGGACTATGCCTGTGGGCCGGACGGCACCTACCGACCGACAGCGTTGTATTACAAATTACTGTAACCGGCAGCCTGCGTCGTCGAAGCGCCGACACAGCTGGCGCGACGCCCGGGCCACAAGCTCAGACCTTTAAAAAGCGTCCCAGGCGCTGCCTGAGCATGCTGTTTTCGCTGCGTAACTGCTGCACTTCCTCCAGCAGCTCCAGCGCCAGCGCTACACCCTCCCACTCCAGGCCAAGGTCGCGCTGCAATTTCGCTGCGCGCCTGGCCAGGACCGACGCCTGTTCGTCGAACAGCCATTCCTCCGGCGTTCGCCCTGACGGTTCAACAATGCCGTGTTCGACTATTTCGATCACATAGGCCGCCGGTAGATCGGCTTCCTGACAAAAGGTCTGCATGTCCAGTTGAACGATCAGGGTGCTCATAATCAGCTACTCCATTGTGCTCTCGGATTGAACCCGGCCTTCTCCGACAGTTTGGTCCACAGTTCGCGGGTGGCGGCATCGGACTGGCTTGGCATCACCACCTTCAACTGCGCATAGAGGTCGCCACGCTCGCCCTGCTTGTTGGCCAGGCCCATGCCCTTGACCCGCAGGCGCTGACCACTCTGGCTGTCCGGACGAATGGTCAGGTTGATCTTGCCGGTCAGGGTCGGTACGGCCACCTTGGTACCCAGCGCCGCCTCCCACGGTGCCAGCGGCACGGTAATGATCAGGTCATGGCCTTCGACATCGAACAGCGGGTGCGGTGCCATGCGGATGGTCAGGTACAGGTCGCCACTTGCGCCACCACCAATACCCGGCGCCCCCTGGCCCTTGAGGCGGATGCGCTCACCGTCGGTGACACCGGCGGGAATTTTCACGTTCAGCGTCTTGGTGGTGTCACCGGTGCGCTGACCATGGCCGTTGTACTGCGGCACCTTGAAGCTGATCTGCTTCGACTCGCTGGCCAGGGACTCTTCAAGGAAAATCGCCAGTTCCATTTCCACGTCTTGCCCTCGCCGACCAGCGCTGCGTTGCTGCTGACCACGGCCAAACGGGCTGCCGTTGCCACGCCCGCCAGCACCGAAGATAGAGCTGAAAAACTCGGAGAAGTCGCCACCGGCAAAACCGCCACCGGCCCCGGCACCACCACGGCTTTCCCAGCCCGGCGGCCCCTGGAACGGTCGACCATGCTGACCGTACTTGCGCAACTCATCGTACTCGGCGCGTTTTTCCGGGCTGCTGAGCGCCTCATAGGCCTCGTTGGCCTCCTTGAATTTTTCCTCGGCGTCACGCTCCTTGCTGACGTCAGGGTGATATTTGCGCGCAAGCTTGCGGTAGGCGGTCTTGATCGCCTTGTCATCCGCTGTCGGCTCTACGCCCAAAATCTTGTAATAGTCTTTGAAGTCCATCTAAGGAATCACCATCAGTTATCGAATGCATCACTGCTTATAGAGATTGGGGTCAAGCATAGCCTTTCAAGACGCACTGCGGTTTGCTCCCGGACAGATATTCGGTCTTGATTCTGCCGGTGGCTGGCATAAACTGCGCGGCCGTTTTTCCCCCGGAACCGCATTCCATGAATCACGCATCCCCGGCCCGTGCCTGCGGCATCGACTTCGGCACCTCCAACTCCACCGTCGGCTGGCATCGCCCTGGCGTGGAGTCGCTGATCGCCCTGGAGGACGGCAAGATCACCCTGCCGTCGGTCGTTTTCTTCAACCTTGAAGAACGCCGCCCGGCCTATGGTCGGCTGGCCCTGCACGAGTACCTGGAAGGCTATGAAGGCCGCCTGATGCGTTCGCTGAAGAGCCTGCTGGGCTCCAAGCTGATCAAGCACGACACCAGCGTACTCGGCACTGCCCTGCCGTTCAAAGACCTGCTGGGGATGTTCATTGGCGAGTTGAAGAAGCGTGCAGAGGCCAACGCCGGCCGAGCCTTCGACGAAGTGGTACTGGGCCGCCCGGTGCATTTCGTCGATGACGACCCGGTGGCCGACCAGGAAGCCGAAGACACCCTGGCCGAAGTGGCCCGCAAGATCGGCTTCAAGGAAGTCTCATTCCAGTACGAGCCCATCGCGGCAGCATTCGACTACGAGTCGAGCATCAGCGGTGAAGAGCTGGTGCTGATCGTCGACATCGGCGGTGGTACCTCGGACTTCTCCCTGGTGCGCCTGGCACCGGAGCGGCACATGCTCGATGACCGGCACAGCGACATTCTCGCCACCGGCGGTGTCCATATTGGCGGTACCGACTTTGACAAGCAACTGAGCCTGCAAGGCGTCATGCCGCTGTTCGGTTATGGCAGCCGCATGAAGAGCCAGGCGCTGATGCCTACCAGCTATCACCTGAACCTGGCCACCTGGCACACGATCAACTCGGTGTACTCGCAAAAGTCCCAATTGGCCCTGGGCAGCATGCGCTACGACATCGAAGACACCGGTGGCATCGACCGCCTGTTCAAGTTGATCGAACAGCGCGCCGGACACTGGCTGGCCATGGAAGTGGAAGAAACCAAGATTGAACTGACCCACGCCGACAACCGCCGCGTTGACCTTGGCCGAATCGAGTCGGGGCTGGACGTGAACCTCACTCGCGCCCTGTTCGAAGCCTCTATCGAAAACCTGCTGGAGCGCGTGCGTGGCAGTGTCGATGAGCTGCTGGGCAAGGCCGGTGTCAGTGTCGAACAGGTCGATACGGTGTTCTTCACCGGCGGTTCCAGCGGCATCCCGGCGCTGCGCCAAAGCGTGGCAGCGATGCTGCCCAATGCTCGCCATGTCGAAGGCAACATCTTCGGCAGTATCGGCAGCGGCCTGGCGATCGAGGCACGCAAGCGCTACGGCTAACAGCCGCCACACGCACATCAATGCCCAAGGACGGGATCTTCACAAGGAACGGAAATGATGAACATGCGCGTACTGACCCTTGTCTTCACGCTAGCTCTGACCGGCTGCAAGGACACACTCCTGACCCTGCATTTTCAAACGCCGGTACACAGCCACGACCTCTACAAAGCGGTCAATGACACCTATCTCAATTCGCTCTATACCGCGATCAATGCCCGTGGCATTGATCCTGAACAGGTCGAACTGGAGCTGGACGAAAACGACAACAGGGTCATTCATCTGAAGGTGAGCGACTCGCTGGGCGCCGAACAACGTGCGACCCTGCAAGCGTTGTTCGAGGAAATTCCAAAGGCACGCGCAGCCACCTCCTGGGAGGTCGACATGGTGCTGGAGCCGGATGCCAAGGAAGCTGCTGGCTTGAGTACGCAGGAGCGGCAACGGCTGAACCACTTCACGCAACCGATCAGCCTGACGCTGAAACTCGATCCGCAACTGAAAATGTACGCCAGCGCCTCAGCGGCGGAACGTCGACAAGCCCGCCTGAACGGCACTGAAGTGGAAACCGAAATGGACTGCCATTTCTCTGCGGATGTCTCGGGCCCCGCGCCGTTCAAATTGCTGGGGATCACCCAACTGCCCGGCAGTCCACCGGAACGTGCACTGCTGCGCTACTCACGGAACACGGGCTACCCGCCTGCAGAAATTCCCGCACATTTCCTGTTCAAGGACGCCTCCTTGCGGCAAAAGATCGAGCGCGGCGAAGTCAGGCCCTGGCAGGAAACCGTCATACTGGACGCAAACCCAGCGGCCGGTTTCACCTTGTCACTGGAGTACGCCAGGCTCGGCAGGCATCGGCTATGGCTGGACCAGCGCCCAGATTGGCGGATGTACAGGCTGAGCGAAGACTGCGAAAACATCATCGCCTTCATCGGTCGCCCCTTCTCGCTGTTTGCCGGTAAGGGGATCGACCGGCTTGAGCGAGTCACCACCCCGTAGGCGCGGGCAACATGCCTGCCATGACGACGATCAGACCAGTTCAGCCCGGCGCAGCTCACTCTTGAGGTACGCGTAGTAAATCGGCCCAGCCACCACACCGGGCAGGCCGAACGCGGCCTCGAACACCAGCATAGCCAGCAGCAGTTCCCACGACTTGGCACTGATCTGCCCGCCGACGATCCGGGCGTTGAGGAAGTACTCGACCTTGTGAATGACGATCAGGTAACCCAGCGCGGCCATCGCCACCCAGATCGACAGCGACAGCCCCACGATGGTGATCAGGGTGTTGGATATCAAGTTGCCAATGACCGGCAACAGCCCCAACAGGAAGGTCAGCACGATCAAGGTCTTGGTCAGCGGCAGGTGCACACCGAACATCGGCAACACCAGGGCCAGGAAGATCCCGGTGAAGAAGGTATTGAGCAGGGAGATCTTGATCTGGGCGAAGACGATGTTGCGAAACGCCTGCACCAGCAGCGCCAGCCGGTTGAACAACGCGGCGGCTAACGGCTTGCGCTTGGAGATGTCGGGAATTTTCTGCAAGGCCACGATAGCCCCCAGGATCATCCCGATCAGCAGGGTGACGAACATATGCGCCGCCCCCTTGCCCACCAGTTGCAGCTCGCCAAGGTGGGTTTTGAGCCACTCGCCGATGGCCACCTTGAATTCGGCGGCGCTGGCCGGCAGGTAGGCATCGATAAAGGGCGGTAGCTGCCCACGCGCCTGGTCCACCAGCAGCATGAACTTGTCCAGCGAGGCGCCAGGGTTCTCGGCCTCATGCAGGAGGAAACTGATTGCCCCGGCAAACAACAGGGTCAGGGTGCTGACCACCAGGGTGCCCAACAAGGCGACAGCGAGCCAACGTGCTCGCTGCCCCGCGATCAGGTGCTGCAGTTTCGGGGTCAGCATGTTGACCAGCTCAAACACCAGCAAGCCGGCCAGAAGACTGGGAAGCAGCTTGAGCGGCAACACCAGCAACAGGCCGGAAAACACGATGATCCAACTGGCCAGGGTGACTTGGCGCTGGGTGAACGTCATACAACCTCGTCCGGGTACGGTCACAAAGACGGCAGTCTGCCAGCCTTCGACGGGCAGGCATAGTGACCTGTCACAGGACCTCACCTGAAACCCTTGCCCTCAAGGGGCTGCGCGTAGCGGATCAACCGATGAAGCCAGTGTTATTTCTTCTTCAGGCAATCGCTCATGAAGGCCTTGCGCTCGTCCCCTTTCAACGCTTTTTCACCGGCAACTTTGTTGCACATCGTCATTTTGTCCTGCTGGCTCATGGGCGCAGCAGGTGCCGCCTTGAGGCAGGTGCTCATGAACGCCTTGCGCTCATCGCCCTTGAGGCTCTTGGCAGTCGCCTCGGCGTTGCAAGTCGTCATTTTTTCCTGTTGCGCCGTGGCCGCAAAGCCTTGCGAACACAGCAGCAAACCCACCACCAGCAACGGCACGTGCAGCATTTTCATGGAGTCGTCTCCTTGTCGCCGCACCCTGCGCACGGCCTCGCCGAGAGTGTAGACAAGGTTTTTACACGCTTGCGTCCAGCCAAGGGCCGAAGTTACATCCCTGCCGCTTTCAGGCGCGCCGCATGCTCACTGAACAACCGCACGGGTTCAGCACCCTTGCCGACTGCGCCGAGCGACTGATTGACGATGTCCAGGTGGTCGAACGGGTAATCGTCACGAATGACTTCGCCCAGGTGCGAGCTGTAGCGCCCGACCATACCGTCACACTGCCCCGCCTCGCGCACAAAGGCTCGGGCGAACAGACGGCAGAAACGGTTACTGCCATCGAAGCGGTTCAAGCCTTGATCGGTGAACCCTGGCTGCAGCGTGCCGGACCAGGAGTAGTAGCGCACGCCATTTACCGAGGACGGCCCGTGCCCGCCCCAGGTGTCCGGCAACCCTTGGGGATACTGCTGATTGAACAGTGCAACGCCAGCCGTGGTCAGTGAATGGTGCGCGGCGTGTACATCAATCGGTAGCCGAGGACCGCGCCAACCGGTTTCCAGCCATACGATCAACACCCCGCAGACGTGCAGGGTAACCTTGAGCAGCCGCGCCCTGACGGAGCCGACGGGATAGCGCGCGTGCAGGTGATCGGCCAGTTCCGAGCCGTGATTGGGCCCGGCAATCGATGTCACCGAGGCCACCCATTCCGGGCGTTTGGCCGCCACATAACGCGCACTCAGCGCACCCTGGCTATGGCCCAGCAAGTTGACCTTTTCCGCGCCCGTCTGGCGCCGAATCGCGTCGATGTGCTGTAACAGTTGCTCACCCTGGACCTCACTGGCGTGCAGGGGCGAGACGGGCACTGCAAATACGGTGGCGCCCCCCTGGCGCAGCGCTGGAACAATGCCAAACCAGTAGGGGTAGAGCAGCAGGCGCACAAAACCAAACATGCCCGGCACCAGCACCAGTGGATAACGTGTGGCAAGCGGTTGCGACATCGCATCAGGCTCCTGATCTGTGCACAGGCCTCCACATTACAACCCCGGCAACGACAACCGCAATCGAGTCCCCTAAGGGGCCGAAAACGTGATCTCGTCAGTCTTGCCCGCTTGCATCTGCGCCAGCAGAGGCGTGCATTGGTTGGGCTGATCACCACTGGGAGCGACCAACGCCAGCAAGCCCGCTGCCGGGGCAACCGCCACCCCCAGCGCGACCAGACCGGCACCGCGCAGCATCAACGGCACGGCCTGCACCCCGGCACTCGGCTTGGCGAACGGCCCGCGCACATACAGCGGCGAGCGCAACGACAACAACCTCACGCCCTTGGACTGAGGGTCGATGTCCAGGTCCAATTGCTCCTCGGCCAGGTTGGCCGTCCCCTCGATATTGATGATCGCAGTCTCGGTGTCGAAGACAAACAACCGGCTTGTGGCCAGCCCCTCCTTGATCCCGACATCGGCGGCAGCGCAGTTGATCTTCACTTCCTTGTCGCCAAACAACTTGCCGATCACATAGTTGCCAACGTTGAGGCCGGCGATTTCCATCAAGTCACGGCTGATCGCACCATCGTTGATGAGCATCTTCAGTTCACCATTGGCAGTGCCCAGCAGGGCCGCCACCGAGTTGCCGCGCCCGCTCAGGTCAGCATCCCCGTTCAGTTCACCAAAACTGGTCTGCAGGGGTTCGAAGCCCGGGAACAACGCTTTCAGCTGGAGGTTGCGGGCACTGAGCTGAGCGCTGCCTTGCATGGGCTCCGTGCGGCCATCGAGATGCACCTTGAGCCGCAGGGAGCCACCGGCCACGCCAAAGCGCAGCGGTTCAAGGCTCAACACGCCATCGTCGAGCAGGACGTGGGTCGACAGGTCGCTGAAAGGGAGCCTCGCACCGTGTTCAATGCGCTTGCCGCTAAAGCTCACGTCGGCATCCATTGCCCGCCAGCGCTCGGTACGGAATGCCTCCACTGGCAGTACCTTGCCGGCGGGTTGCGCACTGGCGCCGCCGCGGGCCTTCTGCGCGCTATTGGAATCGGCACCGATCAGCGGTGCCAGGTCCTTGAACAGCACCTGATTGGACACCAGCGCACCACTGAGATTGGGCCGTGGCTGACGGGCAACAAAGGTCAGATCACCGTGAATGTCGCTCTCACCGATCGTGCCGTTGAAGCCCTCATAACGGAACACTGCACCACCCGGCTCACGCAACTTGGCGGTCAAATGGCCGTCGGTTGAATAGCCGGGGGAATCGGGCAAGGTCACCCCGGTCAACGGGTACAGGTTGGCCAGACTCGCCCCGGCAAGACGCAAACGCACGTCAAGCGCGCCAAGGTTACGCGGATCCGTCAATGTGCCAGCAAGGGTGACATGGGTGTCGCCGCTACGCAGATCCGCCTGCAGCGGAAACGGCTGGCGCACGTCTTGAAGAGCCAGCAGCCCCCCGACTTTGCCATGCCCGGTCAATGGCTGGCCGTGATAAAGGCCCTCGACCTTGAACCCGAATGCATAGTCCTGCGTGGCGGTCTTCTGCGCTGACGCCTGACCGACGATGTCACTGAAAGGGATAGGCTTACCCAGTGGGTCGATCACCAGGTTCAGTTGAGTCTTGAGGGTCTGATCGTCCAGGCGTACCTGCCCCTTGTCGAAGCCAATGGTCCCGATCTCCAGCGTCCACGCAGAAGGCTCGTCCTGCTCGACCGTGTTGGCCCGCTCAAAGGTCCAGTTCGCGCGCCCGTTGGCCAAGCGCTTGAGGCTGGCGGTCGGCTGCTTCAGGTCAATACGCGGGATGACCACCTGGCGAACCAGCAGTGGCAACAACGACAGGCGAAATTCGACACGCTTGAGGCCGACCATTTGAGTGCCCGCCAACCAGTCCGGATTGCCCAGGCTCAGGTCTTCGGCAAGGACATGAGGGGTGGGCACCCAGGCATGCCAGCCCTCCTGATCGGCATCACGCTGCCAGCGAACGGCCAGATTGCCATTGATTGCAAACGGTCGATTCAGGGCTTCGGAAACCCTGGCACTGAGCATCGGTTTGATTCGGTTCCAGTCGAACGTGGCGATGAACACGGCCAACGCGGTCAACACCAGAAACAGGCTGGCGAAGACCCAGGTAAATAGTTTGGCAGGGCGCGTCATTGCACAATTCTCCAGTCACTGCATGGCAAAAAGCGGGCGCTTTGATAGCACTCTTGGATTGGGACCGACGAAATACGCAGGGGTTTAATCCGGCGTGCATGATAACGGCGTTTTTTTCTGACCCGGCTGCCAACTTCACGCCGTACGTCCGTTTGCAACGCGACGCAGCAGGCCGCTCTGCCGTTGCAGCATGGCTGGAAACGCACGGGCTAGAGGGGGCGCGGAGAACTATCAATCCTGTTGATTGTTACCATTAGCTTTATGCACTTTTCCATCTGATTTCCGGGAGTAGCATTGGCGCCGTACTCACTTTCCAATCCTTTCAAGGAGCGCCATCCCATGAAACACCCATTGCTGCTTAGCCTGTCTTTATCCCTTCTGGCTGCCAACGCGTTTGCACTGCCGGCAGTTGAACAAGCCCCGTCCGCCGAAGCACGCTCCAGCAGCGCCGTGATCAGCCAACCTCTGGATACCCTTGCCGAAGGTGGCGCGGACCGTCTGCTCGAACGTAACCGCGTTGCCGAGGGCGGCGCCGACCGCCTGATCGAACGCAACCGTGTTGCCGAGGGCGGCGCCGACCGCCTGATCGAACGCAACCGTGTTGCCGAAGGCGGCGCCGACCGCCTGCTGCAGCGTGAGCGCGTCGCCGAGGGGGGTGCTGATCGCCTCATCGAAAGAAACCAGCGCGTGAGCTGATGCCTATGCCGAACAACAAGATCACCAAACGCGCGAACACCTCCCCTCCTGGCCCGGTCATTTGAACCGGGCTTTGTTTTTCCGGGCCAAGGCAATACAGTGCAGGGCCGTTTAATTTGCGGATCGACACGTCCCATGCTGCCGCGCGCCGAACAAAAGCAACTGACTCGCCATGCCCTCCTTGATGCGGCTCGCCAACTGATGGAGAGCGGACGCGGCTTTGGCAGCCTCAGCCTGCGTGAAGTCGCCAAAAGCGCCGGCATTGTCCCGACCGGTTTCTACCGGCACTTCAGCGATATGGATGAACTGGGCCTGGCATTGGTCTGCGAGGTGGATGAAACCTTCCGCCAGAGCATTCGTCTGGTCCGACAGAATGAATTCGAACTCGGTGGCATCACCGATGCGTCGGTGCGCATTTTCCTGGATATCGTGGCCGCCAATCGTGCGCAATTTCTCTTCCTTGCCCGTGAGCAGTACGGCGGCTCGCAAACGGTTCGCCAGGCCATTGCCACCTTGCGCGAAGGCATCAGTTCGGACCTCGCGGCCGACCTGGCGCTGATGCCGCGCTGGCACCATCTGGATGCCGCCGCACTGGCTGTCCTTGCCGACCTGGTGGTCAAGACCGTGTTCGCCACCCTGCCGGAACTGATCGACCCTCCCGCCGAACCGCTGGAACACCACCTGACCCCCGAGGCCAAGATCATCCAGCAACTGCGCTTCATCTTCATTGGCGCCAAGCATTGGCAAGGGCTTGGCACGCCAGGGTGAGCACAGCAGAAGCCGGCCACGGTTTCCTGCTACCATGCGCGCAAACGCACCTGCCGCGACGATTTAGACCCATGCCCGACCTGCGCAATGCCCAGCCCGAACTGCCCGCCCTGCTGACTGACCTCCAGCAGCACTTCGCCCAGCGCATCGTGCCACTCTGGCAAGGTCCGGGCTGGAACGCACAGATGGCCTTGCCCTTCGAGGCCTTGAGCCCAGAGCACCAACCACTGCCCGTGCAACGCTACCGCGCCATGGCCTGCGCCCGACAGTTGTACCTGTTCGCCAGCCGTATCGAGCAGCCAGGCGCCCGTGAACACGCCGCCGCGCTGTTTCGCTCGTTGCAACGGCATTTCCACGATGCCGAGCATGGTGGCTGGTTCTACAGCATCGACGCCCAGGGCGCGCCGCTCGACCGTCGCAAGGACCTGTATACCCACGCCTTCATCATCTTCGCCTGCGCCCACTACTGGGGCAAAGTCCGCGAACCGCTGGTGGAGTCGACCCTCAACGCGGCCCTGAGCGTGGTCAGTGAACACTTCAGCCGCGATGACGGCCTGTACGAAGCCAGCCTGGCCGAAGACTGGTCGAGCCTGGACAGCGGCCCACTGCAAAACCCGCTGATGCATCTGGCCGAGGCGTTTCTGGCGACCCTGAGCATCCGCAAGGACACAGCCGTACAGCAGGCGCTGGAAGCCTTGGCCGAGGCAATGCAGGCCCACTTCATCGACCCTGAACACGGGGTCATGCTGGAAAAACCGCGCGCAGCTGTGGATAACTGGTTCGAGCCAGGCCATCAGTTCGAGTGGTACTACCTGCTGGCGTCATCGCCTTTGCTGCGTGGCAGCGCGCTGCACCACTCACTGGAGCGGGCGTTCGACTATGCCGAGCAGTATGGCGTGACGGCCGGGGCGGTGCTGGCGATGCTCAGCCCCCAAGGCGAGGTGCGCGACGCTACCCAGCGTATCTGGGCCCAGGCGGAATACCTGCGGGCGCTTGCCTTGCGGCCAGGGGCCGAGGCCAAGGTGCTGGCGCAGCTGAAAGCGCTGCAAGCGCACTTCCTGCATGCGGGCGGCTGGTACGAGTGCCGAGATGCCAGCGGCGAGGTCAGCCGCAACGATATGCCTTCGACCACGCCTTATCATCTGGCGACCTGCCTGGAAGGACTCCAGCGTCAGATCTGACGCGATCGCGGCACCCACAGGCATGCTCTACTGACACCTGTGGGAGCGGGCTTGCCCGCGATCAGGCCCTTCAGGCCTTGCCGGAACGATCGATCGAGAACCCTGCCCATGCCTGGCTCACCGGCATCAGCTCCAGGCTGTTGATGTTGATGTGGGCCGGCTGATTCATGATCCAGAAAATGGTCTCGGCGATGTCCTGAGGCTGGATCGGCTCCGCCCCTGCATAAGTGGCGTCATAACGCGCCTGATCGCCACCGAAACGCACCAGCGAGAACTCACTCTCACACAACCCCGGCTCGATGTTGGTAACCCGCACGCCTGTGCCTTGCAGGTCACAGCGCAGGCTCAGGGAGAACTGCCCAACAAACGCCTTGGTGCCGCCATACACGTGGCTACCGGGATAAGGGTAGTTACCCGCCACGGAACCGACGTTAAGGATGGTCGCACCACGACCATGGGCGATCAGTCGCGGCAGCAACAAACGGGTGCTGTACATCAGCCCCTTGATGTTGGTGTCGACCATGGTGTCCCAGTCATCCAGATCGCACGTCGGCGCCGGGTCGGCGCCCAGCGCCAGGCCCGCATTGTTGATCAGCCCACGCAGCGTGGCGAACGACGGCGGCAGGTTGGCAATGGCCTGTTCCATGGCCTTACGATCACGAACGTCCAGCACCAGGCCCAACACCTCGGTCTGTTTCGACAGCTCAGCGCACAGGGCATCGAGACGCTCCTGGCGGCGACCGGTCAGCACCAGCGACCAACCCGCTTCGGCAAAGCGGCGCGCACAGGCTTCGCCAAACCCCGACGTAGCGCCAGTGATGAAAACGGTGGAAGTCATGCGATTCTCCTTGAGTTGACTTGCCCACAGGCAGGCGGGCGGCAGGGTTTGCAGCATGCCCGCCCAGCCTCAGGGCAGCAAGTCGATTCTACGCCTGTACAAAAAACGAGCAATCACGCAAAAGTACCGTCCCAGAGGGCCTGGCGCGTGTTTTACGCACCTTATCCACAGCCCCTTCCACACACTCTGGGGGCAACTTTCAGCATCGCTGAACAGCTGTGAACAACGTGCAAAGGCTCAACAGAAAGTATTTTCCTTGACGCCCCGCCTGCGAGTTGACCCGCGAGACAATCCGCGAAAAGCACGGCGATGGCGCCAAGCCTGTAGTTCTGCCGGTCGCGTCAGTCTTTCCAGTGCTTACTCACAGAGTTATCCACAGGCTTTCCAGCTCTTTTCAGGCGCAATTTCAGTAGGACAAAATCCTTGACAAATGCTATTGAGTAACACTTTAAAAAGGCTGATCAAAAAACGACCAAAGCTCTAAACGCCTTGTAATACGTGGGGTGTAGACACCTGCTACCAAGTTACCCACAGCCGCTTCCACACGAAACGTGGACAACTCATCCATCTTGAACTGCGGCCAACTGCAGCGACCCGATGTCACGTGCTGTGCACAACCGCCAATGACTTGTCCACATTATCAGCAGACAGCAAAGCGCCCCGGAGATACCGGGGCGTTTTGCCAAGCGGCAATCAATGCCCGCCGAGATAGGCGTTTCGCACATCCTCGTTGACCAGCAGCTCCTGACCCGTACCGGTCATGCGAATCTGCCCGTTCACCATCACATAAGCCCGGTCCGAGAGCTTCAACGCATGGTTGGCGTTCTGCTCGACCAGGAAGATGGTCATGCCGGTGTTGGCCAGCTCACGCAGGGTGGCAAAGATCTGCTTGACCACAATCGGCGCCAGCCCCAACGACGGCTCATCAAGCAACAGCAGCTTCGGTCGGCTCATCAAGGCACGGGCAATAGCAAGCATCTGCTGCTCACCACCGGACATGGTCATGGCACGCTGGTTACGCCGTTCTTTCAGCCGGGGAAACAGCTCGAACATGCGCTCCATGTCTTCACTGGCGTACTTGTCGCCAATGGGGATGGTACCCATCATCAGGTTCTCTTCCACCGACATGTCGGGGAACACCCGACGCCCTTCCGGCGACTGCGCAATGCCGTTGGACGCAATGTAGTGGGACGACTTGTGGGTGATGTCGGTACCGCGGTAGATGATCTGCCCGCTGGCCGCCCGTGGCTGGCCAAAGATCGACATCAGCAGGGTCGATTTACCGGCCCCGTTAGAGCCGATCAGGCTGACGGTCTCCCCCTCATTGATGTGCATCGAGACTTTCTTCAGCGCCTGGATCGGCCCGTAGAACACATCGAGTTCTTTCAGTTCGAGAATGGGTGCGCTCATACCAGCTCCTCTTCATCAGCACCCAGGTAGGCGGCAATTACCGTCGGGTTGTGGCGAATATCCTGAGGCGCGCCCTCAGCGATGACGTTGCCGTGGTCGAGCACCACGATATGGTCGGAGATGCTCATGACCATGCCCATGTCATGCTCAATCAGCACGACGGTCAGGTCATGCTCATCGCGCAGCACCCGAATCATCTTGCTCAGTGCCTCGGTTTCCTGCGGGTTGAGGCCCGCGGCAGGCTCATCCAGGCAAATGATCTGTGGTCGGGTACACATGGCGCGGGCAATTTCGAGGCGCCGTTGCTGGCCATAGGACAATTCGCCGGCCAGACGGTTGGCGCAATCCACCAGATCGACCACTTCCAACCAGTAGAACGCATGATCCAGCGCATCACTCTCGGCTTTGCGGTAGGCCTTGGTGTTGAGCACCCCAGACAGCAGGTTACGGTTTACCCACATATGCTGGGCAACCAGCAGGTTCTCCACCACCGACATTTCCTTGAACAGGCGAATGTTCTGGAATGTACGCGCCAGGCCGGCACGGTTCACCAGGTGGGTACCGCCAAACATCTTGTAGAACAGCCGGTTGGCAAAGCGCTTGGGCGAGAAGAAGTCCGCCACCTGAAAGCGCTCACCCAACAGCTGGATCACGTTGGTACGGCTGCCACGCAGGTTCAGCTCAATCTTGCCGCCGCTGGCCTTGTAGAAGCCGGTGAGGCAGTTGAACACCGTGGTCTTGCCTGCACCGTTAGGGCCGATCAGGGCGAAAATGTCATTGCGTTTGACCTTCAGGCTGACATCACTGAGCGCCTTGATACCGCCAAACTGCATCATCAGGTTATCGACCGAGAGAATAACGTCGTCGCTCATGGCGCCACTCCTTTACGCGGGGTCACACCGGTACGGCTGATGCGGATCAGCCCACGCGGTCGCCAGATCATCATCAACACCATCAGCACGCCGAACAGCAGCACCCGGTACTCGGAGAAGCTGCGCAACAGTTCAGGTGCCACGGTCAGGACAAAGGCTGCAATGACCACACCAACCGTCGAACCCATACCGCCCAGTACAACAATGGCGAGGATCAACGCCGACTCGAAGAAGGTGAACGACGAAGGGTTGACGAAGCCCTGATAGCTGGCGAAGAACACACCGGCAAGGCCTGCAGTCGAGGCCCCCAGGGTAAATGCCGAGAGCTTGACCAGCACATGGTTGAGGCCCATCGAGCGGCAGGCGATCTCGTCTTCGCGCAGCGCTTCCCAGGCACGGCCGACCGGCATGCGGGTCAGACGGTGCTTGATGTACAGCACGGCCATCACAACGATGAACAGCACGATGTAGATAAACAGGAACTTCACGTTGGGGTTGTAATCGATGCCGAAGAATTCGTGGAATGGCACCCCACCGTCCTTGGCCCGACGGCCGAACTCCAGGCCCATGAAGGTCGGCGATGGCACGGGCATGCCGTTCGGGCCGCCGGTGAACGACAACCAGTTGTTCAGCACCAGACGGATGATCTCACCGAAACCCAGGGTCACGATGGCCAGGTAGTCGCCATGCATTCGCAACACCGGGAAGCCCAGTATGCAACCGGCCATCGCAGCAGCAATCGCTGCCAGCGGCAGCACTGTCCAGAAGCCCAGGCCCAGGTACTGATAGCCCAGCGCAAGGCCGTAGGCGCCGATGGCATAGAACGCCACGTAACCCAGGTCGAGCAGCCCGGCCAGGCCGACCACGATGTTCAGGCCCAGCCCGAGCAACACGTAGATCAGGCCGAGGATGACCACGGTCAGCAGGTACTTGTTGGCAAAGAACGGGAAGACGATGGCAATCACGATCAGCATTGGAATGATCCAGCGCAACCGCGATTTGTAGTCCGGCGCCAGCACATGTACACCGGAACCCCCGCCCTCGAAGCCTTGCAGGATGCTCAGGCCCTTCTCGGTCTGCAGGAACAGGCTGAGCAGGAAACGCCCGGCCATGACACCGGCCACCAGCCAGGCGACACGGGTGGGCTCAAGGTTGAAGCTGTAACCGTCCAGTACCACACCGACGATGGGCCCGAAGACGATCAGGGAAATCAGCCCGGCGAGAATCGCGTCGATCAGGCTGCGCTTGATATCGATAGCAGAGTTATTGGCAGCAGACATACTTACACCTTCGCCACGAGTGGGCGACCCAGCAGGCCTTGGGGACGGAAGATCAGGATCATCACCAGCAGCGAGAAACTGAACACATCCTTGTAGTCAGAGTTGATCAAGCCAGAGAACAGCGACTCGGAGATACCCAGAATGATTCCGCCGAGCATGGCCCCAGGCAGCGAGCCGATGCCGCCAAGTACCGCTGCGGTGAATGCCTTGATGCCAATGATGAAGCCGGCATAGAAGTCGAAGGTGCCGTAGTTCATGGTAATCAGCACGCCAGCCAGTGCAGCCATGACGGCGCCGATGATGAACACGTAGGAGATCACCCGGTCAGTGTTGATCCCCAGGATCGAGGCCATCTTGCGATCCTGCTGAGTCGCACGGCACATGCGCCCCAACTTGGTGAACTTGATGATATAGGTGAGCAGCGCCATACCCACGAAGGCGGCCACCAGAATGAAGATCTTGGTGTAGGTCAACTGCACGAAACCACTGCCCACTTCCAGGCGCCAGGCACCTTCGAGCAGCGTCGGCACACCTTGCTGACGTGCACCCTGACTGATCTGTGCATAGTTCTGCAGGATCAGCGAGATCCCGATGGCACTGATCAAGGGCGCCAGACGGGTGGAGTTACGCAGGGGTTTGTAGGCAATGCGCTCGATGGTCCAACCGTAAACACCGGTGACCACGACCGTGAAGATCAGCGTCCCGAGCATCAGCAGCGGGAAGGATTCGATACCGAAGTACGCCAGCAATGCCAGACTGATCGCCGCCAGGTAAGCGGAGATCATATACACCTCGCCGTGCGCGAAGTTGATCATGCCGATAATGCCATAGACCATTGTGTAGCCGATGGCGATCAGACCATAGACAGACCCGAGGGTCAGTCCATTGATCAGTTGCTGCAGAAAAATACCATCCATAACGCAATCTCACGTATTTGAGATTGCACAAGCGCCGACTACGGTGGGCCCTGGATGAAGCGACCCTCGCAGCGCAGTTGTGCAGATCTACGAGAAAAGACAGGTACGGCAATCAAGCGGGTAACGGCCCGGGCAGCCACTGCGGCCCAGGCCGGAAGCCGGTGTTATTTTTGTTTTTCCAGCTGGTGGTACTTGCCGTCCTTGTCCCACTGGTAGACCACATAGTCGGAGACTTTCAGGTCGCCTTTGGCGTCCCAGGTCTTCTCGCCCATGACGGTTTTGACCGGGTTGGCCTTCAGCCACTTGGCGGCGTCTTCACCCTTGTTCGACTTGGCGCCGTTGAAACCGGCGGCCAGGGCCTGGACCGAGGCATAGGCGTACAGGGTGTAGCCTTCAGGTTCGGTGCCGGCCTTGCGGAAGGCATCGACCACCGTCTTGCTGTCTGGCAGCAGGCGCGGGTCGGCACCGAAGGTCATGTACACGCCATCGACGTACTGTGGGCCGCCAGCGGTGGTCACCAGTTCGTCGGTCACGATGCCGTCATCGGACATGAACTTCACGTCTTTCAGACCTTGTTCACGCATCTGCCGAACCAGTGGGCCAGCCTCTGGGTGCAGGCCACCGAAGTAAACCACGTCGGCTCCCGCAGCACGGATCTTGGTGACCACGGCGCTGAAGTCTTTCTCGCCACGGGTCAGGCCTTCATACAGCACTGGGGTGACACCACGCTTGGCCAGTTGGGCCTTGGTTGCGTCAGCCAGACCCTGACCGTAGGTGTCCTTGTCGTGCAGCACGACAACCTTCTTGCCCTTGAGCACGTCAACGATGTAATCACCCGCGACAATGCCCTGCTGGTCATCACGGCCGCACATGCGGAACATCGCACCGAGGCCGCGTTCGGTGACGGCCGGGTTGGTGGAGCCTGGTGTGATTGCAATCACACCTGCTTCGTCATACACCTCGGACGCAGGAATGGTCGAAGACGAGCAGAAGTGCCCAACTACGCCCGCCACCTTGTCCTGATCGACCAGGCGGTTGGCGACAGCCACGGCCTGTTTCGGCTCGCACGCGTCATCGCCCTTCACCAGCACGATTTTTTCGCCGTTGACCCCACCCTTGGCGTTGATCTCGTCCGCTGCCGCCTGGGCACCTTTCATGTACTGCTCGCCAAACGCCGCGTTGGCACCGGTCATCGGGCCCGCTACACCGATCTTGATGTCGGCCTGAACATACGAAGAAACACCCAGCGCCGTAGCAACGGCAAGGGCCAAGAAGCCTTTCTTGTAAAACGTCTGCGACATGAGGTGGTGCTCCTAGAGTTTTTTTGGTTGGCACTACAACTTTCAGCACTAGCTATGAGCAAGGGCCGTGCCATCGGTTTTACATTCCGAAAAAACTCACGTGCAAAGCAAAGGCTGCGGATTTGCGGCCTTTTTTTACAGGCCGTGCAACCGTCTACATCCGCTTTGGCGCCACCTGAAACCCGGAAAAAGGGCAACCCGCAAGTGCCATCATTGCAACCACCGTTTTTGGTTACGTGCAACCAACCTGTTACAGCATGCGTAACCGAACTGCACATCCTTGGTGCGCGACTGCTACAACGGGCACCATCGCAGGGAGGCTCAATGCTCCGCAACAGACCGTTACCCATAGCCTGCTACCGGTTTTCCCAGCCTTTAGAGAAAAAAGGCTGGCACAATGAAGCCATCCTGCGCCCCATCTGGAGCCTTTTATGAGCGAAAGCGCCTTCGCTGATCGCATCGTGCAAAACCTGCTCGACACCGACTTCTACAAACTGACCATGATGCAGGCCGTCCTGCATAACTACCCGAACGTCGATGTCGAATGGGAGTTTCGCTGCCGCAACGGTGAAGACTTGCGCCCCTACCTGGCAGAGATCCGCGAGCAGATCGAGCGCTTGCCGGAACTGAGCCTAGGCAACGGGCAGTTGGGCTTCCTTGAGCAGATCAGCTTTCTCAAACCCGACTTCCTGCGCTTTCTCGGGCTGTTTCGTTTCGACCTGCGCTACCTGCAATTGGGTATAGAGAACGACCAGCTCTACCTGCGCCTGCGCGGCCCCTGGCTGCACGTGATTCTTTTCGAGGTCCCGTTGCTGGCGATCATCAGCGAAGTACGCAATCGCCACCGGTATCCGCAGGTCAAACTGGAGCAGGCACGCGAACAGCTGTACCGCAAATTCGACTGGCTCAAGGCCAATGCCAGCGCAGACGAGCTGGCCGAGTTGCAGGTGGCCGATTTCGGCACCCGCAGGCGCTTCTCCTACCGCGTTCAGGAAGAAGTGGTGCGCGTATTGAAGGAGGACTTTCCGGCCCGTTTCGTCGGCACCAGTAATGTGCATCTGGCACGGAAACTGGATATCAAACCCTTGGGAACCATGGCCCACGAATGGATCATGGCACACCAGCAGTTAGGGCCTCGGCTGATCGACAGCCAGATCGCCGCACTCGACTGCTGGGTCCGCGAGTACCGCGGGCTACTGGGGATCGCGCTGACAGACTGCATCACCATGGATGCCTTTCTCAACGATTTCGACCTGTACTTCGCCAAGCTGTTCGATGGCCTGCGCCACGATTCGGGCGATCCCATCCTCTGGGCCGAGAAAGCCATCGCCCATTACCGAACACTGGGCATCGACCCGATGAGCAAGACACTGGTGTTTTCAGACGGCCTGAACCTGACCAAGTCGCTGCAGATCTTTCGCGCACTGCGCGGACGGATCAATGTCAGCTTCGGTATCGGCACAAACCTGACCTGTGACATTCCCGGGGTGGCGCCGATGAACATCGTGCTTAAAATGACCGATTGCAACGGCCAGCCTGTCGCCAAGATTTCCGACGAGGCGGCAAAGATCCAATGCCGCGACGAGAACTTCGTCGCCTACCTGCGCCACGTATTCAAAGTTCCCAGCAAGGAGTAACCCATGCAAGCCGTCCAGCTAGAGATTGCGCAGCAGCTCAAGGTGCAGCCGCCGTTCGCCGACGATGCCGCGCTCAAGGCCGAAGTGGCCCGACGCATCGCCTTTATCCAGCAGTGCCTGCAAGCTGCCGGGCTCAAAACCCTGGTACTGGGCATCAGTGGCGGGGTCGACTCGCTGACGGCTGCCCTGCTGGCGCAACGTGCAATCAACGAACTGCGTAGCAAGACCGGTGACGAGCAGTACCGGTTCATTGCGGTGCGTCTGCCTTATCAGGTGCAGCACGATGAACATGACGCCCAGGCCTGCATCGACTTCATTCAGCCCGACGAGTGCCATACGGTGAACATCGGCCCAGCCGTCAAGGCGCTGGCAGCCGAGGTCAAGGCACTGGAAGGGGGCAAGCCAAGCATGGTCGACTTCGTCCTCGGCAACACCAAGGCGCGCATGCGCATGGTCGCCCAGTACACCATCGCTGGAGCACGCCAAGGCCTGGTGATCGGTACCGACCATGCCGCTGAGGCAGTGATGGGCTTCTTCACCAAATTCGGCGACGGCGCCTGCGACCTGGCACCGCTCAGCGGCCTGGTGAAAAATCAGGTACGGGCAATCGCGCGCAGCTTCGGCGCACCGGAATCACTGGTCGAAAAAGTACCAACGGCCGATCTGGAGGACCTCGCACCGGGCAAACCAGACGAAGCATCCCACGGGGTGACCTATCAGGAAATCGATGCCTTCCTGCATGGCGAGCCGGTAAGCCAGGAAGCCTTCGAGATCATCCGGACAACCTTCGAGAAAACCCATCACAAGCGCGTGGTGCCGTTCGCACCATAAGCCGCATGTAGACGCTGACAGCATCGCAGGCAAGCCTGCTCCAACAAAGTGGGAGCGGGTCTTGCCCGCGATGCAGCGGTAGTGGCGTTACTTCAGAACGACAGTGCCTTTCATCATCGAGATGTGGCCTGGGAACGAGCAGAAGAAACCGTACTTTTCACCGGCCGCCAGCTTGGAAACGTCAATCGTCAGCGAGTCTTTCTCGCCAGCGCCGATGACTTTGGTGTGCGCGATAACCCGGGTATCACCCGCTTTCAGGTAGTTGTTGTCGAGACCGGCGCCGATGCCGTCGGTAGCGATGGCCTGCATGTCGGCCTCCTTGCTCACCACCAGGTTGTGGCCCATGACGTTCTTCGGCAATGAGCCGGAGTGGGTCAGTTCAACCGTGAACTGCTTGCAGCTCTTGTCGATGGCGATTTCCTTGGTATTGAAGGACATCTGATCGGTGGAGTCGACCGTGACCTTGCATTCAGCGGCCATGACCTGAGCGCTGGCAATGCTCAGCAGGGATACGGCAACAAGTTTGGCAAACATCGTGAATCTCCATGGCAGGGTTTTTTATCGTCTTCAGACTGCCCGATACGCATGACAAGGCCCGTGATATGGGTCAAGCGCTGCATCGTTAGCCAGGCAGTGAATTTGTTCTATGGTGCTCATCAAGACAATCAACGTGCCCATCATGCCCCTTTGTTGGACGATGAAACAACCGCTCACTTAGGAGTAACTGTCGTGTCCCTCAATAGTCTGATGCGCAGCCTGCTGGCCGCCTACGCCTGCGGCGCCAGCGGCGCCGCCTGTGAGTTCTCCCGCCCGGAATGACACAACACTTGGAAGGCACCCAATGGCGCTTTACCCTGTCGCGCTCAACGATCAGGAGAGCGCCATGTCGTTACGTTCCGTTTGTGTGTTTTGTGGTGCCAGTACCGGCGCCAGCCCCGCTTACCGGGCAGCCGCCGAAGCGCTGGGCCAGGCGATTGCCCAACGCGGCCTGACACTGGTTTATGGTGGCGGTGCCGTGGGCCTGATGGGGATCGTCGCCGATGCGGCCCTGGCGGCCGGTGGCGAGGTCGTCGGGATCATTCCCGAGCGCCTGAAAAGCGCTGAAATCGGCCACCCCAACCTGAGCCGCCTGGAAGTGGTCGACGGTATGCACGCACGCAAAGCGCGCATGGCCGAACTCAGTGATGCCTTCATCGCACTGCCCGGAGGCCTGGGTACACTCGAAGAACTGTTCGAGGTCTGGACCTGGGGCCAACTGGGTTACCACGGCAAACCACTCGGTTTGCTGGACGTAAACGGCTTCTACGACAAGCTGACCGGCTTTCTCGACCACATGGTCAGCGAAGGCTTCGTCCGTGAACAACACCGCACGCTGCTACAGAAAAACACCTCGCCTGACGCCCTGCTCGATGCCCTTGAGCACTGGAAGCCGGTAGTGCCACCCAAGTGGGCCGACCAGCAGCCCGCCTGATTTCAAGCCAAGGGGGTGACCGTGACCCGTACTTCCGGGTCATGGCTGCCACCGCCAAGAATCACCCCACGCAGCGGCGAGACATCGGAAAAGTCGCGTCCCCAGCCCAAGGTGATGTGCTCCAACGCAGGCCGCAGGTTGTTGGTCGGGTCAAAATCCACCCAGCCCTGCTCCGGACAGAACACCGAAACCCAGGCATGCGACGCATCGGCACCGATCAGTCGCGGCTGGCCGGGTGGTGGTCGCGTCAATAGATAACCACTGACATAGCGCGCCGCCAGGCCCCGCGAGCGCAGACAGGCGAGCATCAGGTGGGCAAAGTCCTGGCATACACCACGACGTCGCTCCAGCACCTCCAGTAGCGGCGTGGCAACCTGTGTTGCCGTTGCATCGAAGGTGAACTCGTTGAAGATCTTTTCCATCAACGCCTGCACCGCCAACAGCAATGGACGCCCCGGCACGAAGCAACTATCTGCATAGGCCACAAACCGTTGCTTGAGCCGCACCTGTGGCGACTCGAAGCGATAGCGACAGGCCTCCAGGCGCTCGGCGGAAAACGGTCGACTGCTGTAACTCAGCGCCTCTCGCACCGCCTCCCAGGGTTGCGAGCGAGCCAGATCCGGTAACGCCCTGGCGTACACACAAAGCGTCAGTCGGGTCTCGATGCGCAGTTCGTCGTGCTGGCAATCAAACGCCAGGCGGGTCAACGGGTTGCCAAAGACGTCCAGCGCATCACTGCGCCGGGTCGGCGCCGGGCTGATCTGCATGTCCCGCTCAGTGCAGTGCTGCCAGGCACAGTCGCGCGGCCACAAATGAACCAGTTGCTGGGCCAACGACACCGGGCTGGTGTAGCGATAGAGGGTTTCATGAACCACCTGGTAACGGACACTCATCAGATCGACACCGTCTGCTGGCTAAGATCGTCGACATGCACAAAGTGACGCAACGCCAGACGCTCAGCCACGTGAGCACATGCCGAAGAAATGCCTTCCAGCAAACCAACCAGTTCAGCAAGCGCGACATTGACCGTCGATGCACCTTGCACCGTCGCCAGGTCATAGCGGCGCAACCGTTCAGCCAGGCTAACCAGTTCGGGCTCGAGCGGTGTACCGAGGTCACGGTGCAGGCGGTTGAGCGAGGCCGTCGTGAGCTTGAGCTGAAACAACAGGGCATGCGGGTTCTGCTCATCAAGCACGAGCAGGTCGAGCACCGGCAGTAACTGAGCGACCTCCAGGTAACGCGAGCGGTAAGTGATGCTGCTGTTGCCCAGCTCCAGCAAGGCCTCCAGCCCGGCCTGATCAAACACTGCCGGGCCACTCAAGAACAGTGCCAGGTTGTCGCTCAAGGCTTGCAGCCGCTCCAGTCGGCGCCCGATCATCAGAAAGCGCCAACCCTCATCACGGGTCATGTCGTCCAGGGCGAAGCCCGACAGCGCCGCCAACGACATGACCAGACGGTCGAGGGTTTCCAGCAGCTCACCGAAGCCCGCCTCCGCGTTCTCCAGCACTCGCGCTTGCCGCTGCAACTCCTGCAGCGCCTGCCAGTTTTCCCGTGAGAGCTTGCCGCGCACCTGAGAGGCTGCGCCCTGCAAGCGCTGCAGGTTGGCGCGCAAACCGAAGCCCCATTCGGCATCCAGCAATGCAGCACGCAAACGTTCGGGCAGGCTTGCGCCCTCTGGCAGTAATGACAAGCCGTCCGCCAACGCCACAGCCCCCTCCAGCGCCAGTGGACTGTCATCGTCCAGGTAACGGGTCAACAGAATGCGCAACAAGCGCGCCCCCACATCACAGCGCTCACAGTAACGGCCGAACCAGAACAGGTTTTCCACCACCCGCGAGGGCAAGTACGGGTCGCGACGAATCAGGTCTGCCACGCCAATACTGTGCCGCGTCCGCCACTGCTCACCGGCGCAGGCCTGCTCACCCAACACCCAGGCATCCTTGCTGGCACCACCGCGCTGCATCGAGATCACGTCGGCATCAGCCTGTGCCGACACCCGCACCAGCCCGCCAGGCAACACCCGATAGCCATCGGCACAGGCCACGGCGTAAACACGCATACCTACCGAACGGGATTGCAGTGCACGTTGATCGACCTGCCAGACCGGCGCCAGAGACAACTGCACCCGCTCTTGGGCAACATAGACAGCCGGTCGCGCACCAATACGCGCCGCCAGCGCCTGCTGCTGTTCAGCATCAAGTGCGCCTCCCAACACAGGCGTGAACCGCTGCGAAGGGAACGCTGGCTTGAACACCAGGTCTGGCAGTTTCTCCAGCGCCTGTGCCAATGCCGGAGGCTCGCCGCACCACCAACTGGCAACGGAGGGCAGGCTCAAGGCCTCGCCGAACAGGTGCTCATTGATAGCGGGCAAAAAACCAAGCAGGCCGGGTGACTCCAGAACACCGCAGCCCAAGGCATTGGCCACCAGCACGCGCCCTTGACGCACGGCATCGAGCAAACCAGGAACGCCCAATGCCGAATCCGTGCGCAACTCCAGCGGGTCGCAGAAGTCATCGTCAAGACGCCGCCAAATGCCGTGAACACGACGCAAACCATCCAGTGTCTTGAGGTACACGGTGGCATCGCGCACCGTCAGGTCGCTACCCTCGACCAAGGGGTAACCCAGTTGCCGCGCCAAATACAGGTGTTCGAAGTAACTCTCGTTGAATCGCCCGGGGGTCAGCAGCACCACCAGCGGCGCCTCCCCTTCACTCGGTGCCGTCTCGGCGAGAGTCTGCTGCAAGGTTCGAAAGAAACCCGCCAGGTGCTGTACATGGAGGCTGCGGTAGAGCTCCGGCCAGGCCCGCGAAAGAATTGTGCGGTTCTCAAGGGCATAGCCAGCACCGGAAGGCGCCTGGGTACGGTCTGCAGTGATCCACCAGCGCCCATCCGGCGCGCGTGCAAGGTCAGCGGCGTAGACATGCAGGTAGGTTCCGCCAGGCACTTCGATACCTTGGCAGGGCCAGAGAAAATTGTTGTGCCCGTAGATCAGTTCGGGAGGTAAAAGCCCGTCGGCCAGCAGCTGTTGCGGTCCGTAGGTATCGGCCAGTACCGCATTGAGCAGACGCGCGCGCTGAGCGATACCGGCGGCCAGTGGCTGCCATTCCTCGGCAGACAACACGTGCGGCAACAGGTCCAGCTCCCACGGGCGATCAGCGCCCTTGGGGTCGGCGTAGATGTTATAGGTGACACCATTTTCCTGAAGCTGGCGGGTCAACAGCGCCTGACGCTGCGCCAACTGCTCGGGGCTGCTGCGCTGCAACTGCGCGAACAGCGCCTGCCAGTGCGGGCGTACCGCTCCGTCGCCCTGCAACAGTTCATGGTAGGAGTCAGGCTGGTCAGGCATGGCAGCGCTCAAGGGCCAAGGTCAGCCCTGAACCGCGCAAGAGTTGTGCCATGAGCGGCTACGCCGCGCCTGCGCACGGCTTAGCCTATCGGCGCACCAGAATCGTGCCTTGCCGCACGGGCAACGCACCACCCCGGCGCGCGGGCCAAGGCCAGGTTAGCGCGGCAGTACCGGCTGACGCGGCTTCTTCTTGCCTTTGCCCTTGGCGGCGTCTTTGCGCGCCTTGGCCGCATCCTGGTTACGGGCGAACGCTGCCGCCTTGGCCTCTTCGCGCTTGTCCCACGGCTTGCCACCATCGCTGCCACGCGGCGGCAGGCCAGTGTGCTGGGTCAGGATCTTTTGATCCTTGGCGACCTTGTGGCTGCCTGCAGGCGTCGAGTTCTTGCGTCGCGCACTCTGGTAGCTGTCGGTTGCAGGCTGGTGCAACGGGATCAGTTGGTGTTTGCCCGGGCCGATCAGGTCGCTACGGCCCATACGCTCCAGCGCCTCACGCAGCATCGGCCAACCCTTCGGATCGTGATAGCGCAGGAATGCCTTGTGCAGGCGACGCTGCGCTTCGCTCTTGACGATCGTGACCGGGTCACTCTTGTAGGTGACCTTGCGCAGCGGGTTCTTGCCCGAGTGGTACATGGCGGTAGCCGACGCCATTGGCGACGGATAGAACGCCTGTACCTGGTCGGCACGGAAACCATTGCCCTTGAGCCAAAGGGCCAGGTTCATCATGTCTTCATCGGTAGTGCCCGGGTGCGCCGCAATGAAGTACGGGATCAGGTACTGTTCCTTGCCCGCCTCTTTCGAGAATTTCTCGAACATACGCTTGAAGCGGTCATAGGTACCGATACCCGGCTTCATCATCTGATTCAGCGGGCCTTCTTCGGTGTGCTCCGGCGCAATCTTCAGGTAACCGCCAACGTGGTGGGTCACCAGTTCCTTGACGTACTCCGGCGACTCTACCGCCAGGTCATAACGCAGGCCCGAGGCGATCAGGATCTTCTTCACACCCGGCAAGGCACGCGCACTGCGGTACAACTGAATCAACGACGAGTGGTCGGTGTTCAGGTTCGGGCAAATGCCGGGGAACACGCACGACGGCTTGCGGCACGCGGACTCGATTTCCGGGCTCTTGCAGGCGATTCGGTACATGTTCGCGGTAGGGCCGCCAAGGTCGGAGATGACCCCGGTAAACCCTGGCACCTTGTCGCGAATCTCTTCGATCTCGCGAATGATCGACTCTTCGGAGCGGTTCTGGATAATCCGGCCTTCGTGCTCGGTGATCGAGCAGAAGGTGCAGCCACCAAAGCAGCCGCGCATGATGTTGACCGAAAAACGGATCATGTCGTAGGCCGGGATTTTCTCCTTGCCATACGCCGGGTGCGGCACGCGCGCATAGGGCATGCCGAACACATAGTCCATTTCCTCAGTGGTCATCGGAATGGGCGGAGGGTTGAACCAGACGTCCACGTCACCGTGTCTCTGCACCAGCGCCCGGGCGTTGCCTGGGTTGGTCTCCAGGTGCAGGACTCGGTTGGCGTGAGCGTAGAGCACCGCGTCGCCACGGACCTTCTCGAAGGACGGCAGGCGAATCACGGTCTTGTCGCGGGTCATCCGCGGGCTCGCCAGCAACTGGACGACCTTCGGTTCATTCGGGTCTTCAACCGGGCCTTTTTCTTGCTCGATGGCGCAGGCCTGAGTGTCCTGGGTATTCACGTACGGGTTGATGATCTTGTCGATCTTGCCCGGACGGTCGATACGTGTGGAGTCGACCTCGTACCAGCCTTCAGGGGTGTCCCGACGAACAAATGCCGTGCCACGAATGTCGGTAATGGTTTCGATTTTCTCGCCGTACGACAGGCGCTGGGCCACTTCGACAATGGCCCGCTCGGCATTGCCGTAAAGCAGGATGTCGGCACAGGCGTCGATCAGGATCGAATGACGCACCTTGTCCTGCCAGTAGTCGTAATGCGCGATCCGGCGCAGCGAAGCCTCGATGCCACCCAGCACGATCGGTACATGCTTGTAGGCTTCCTTGCAGCGCTGGCTGTAGACCAGGCTGGCGCGATCCGGACGCTTGCCAGCCAGGCCACCCGGCGTATAGGCGTCGTCGGAACGGATCTTCTTGTCGGCGGTGTAGCGGTTGATCATGGAGTCCATGTTGCCCGCAGCGACACCGAAAAACAGGTTCGGCTCACCCAGCTTCATGAAGTCGTCTTTCGACTGCCAGTTCGGCTGGGCAATGATCCCCACCCGGAACCCTTGGGCTTCCAGCAGACGGCCGATGATGGCCATACCGAACGACGGGTGATCGACGTAGGCGTCACCGGTCACAATGATGATGTCGCAGGAATCCCAGCCGAGCTGATCCATCTCCTCCCTGCTCATCGGCAGGAACGGTGCTGGTCCGAAGCATTCGGCCCAGTACTTGGGATAGTCGAAAAGTGGTTTGGCTGCTTGCATGTCAGTGACCGGTTCTGAAGTACAGGAAAATCGCGGGCGCGGACTATAGCACAAATTTTGACCAATTCCGACGCTGCAGCTCGGAATTGGCGCTGCGAAAATTACTCGTCGTCGTCGAAGTTGTAGCTACCCGGCGCCAGGTTCTCGAAGCGCGTGTATTTACCGATGAACGCCAGCCGGACAAAGCCGATCGGGCCGTTCCGCTGCTTGCCGATAATGATTTCGGCAATGCCTTTGTGTTCGGTTTCCGGATGGTAGACCTCATCGCGGTAGACGAACATGATCACGTCAGCATCCTGCTCGATCGCTCCGGATTCCCGCAAGTCGGAGTTCACCGGGCGCTTGTTCGGCCGCTGCTCAAGGGAACGGTTAAGCTGCGACAGTGCGATGACCGGGCAGTTGAACTCTTTGGCCAGCGCCTTGAGCGAGCGGGAGATCTCGGAGATCTCGTTGGTACGGTTGTCACCGCTGGAGCCCGGGATCTGCATCAACTGCAGGTAGTCGATCATGATCATGCCGATCTCGCCATGCTCGCGCACCAGACGACGGGTACGGGCACGCATTTCCGACGGGCTGATACCGGCCGTATCGTCGATGAACAGCTTGCGATCATTGAGCAGGTTGACTGCCGATGTCAGGCGCGGCCAGTCATCGTCATCGAGCTGGCCGGAACGGATCTTGGTCTGGTCGATACGCCCGAGCGACGAGAGCATACGCATGATCAGCGATTCGCCTGGCATCTCGAGGGAGTACACCAGTACCGCCTTGTCACTGCGCAGCACCGCATTCTCCACCAGGTTCATGGCGAAGGTGGTCTTACCCATCGACGGACGGCCGGCGACGATGATCAGGTCAGCGGGCTGCAGACCGCTGGTCTTCTCATCCAGGTCGGTATAACCCGTGGAAATACCGGTGATATCGCTGTCGGAGTTGAACAGGGTATCAATACGGTCAATGGCCTTGGTCAGCAGCTCGTTGACCCCAACCGGGCCACCGGTCTTTGGACGCGCTTCGGCGATCTGGAAGATCTGCCGTTCGGCTTCGTCGAGAATCTCTGCCGCGTTGCGACCCTGCGGGTTGAAGGCGCTGTCGGCAATCTCGCTGCTGATACTGATCAGCTGACGCAGGGTCGCCCGCTCACGAATGATCTGCGCATAGGCCTTGATGTTGGCGACCGATGGCGTGTTCTTGGCCAGCTCACCGAGGTAACCCAACCCACCCACCTGGGAGCTCAGACCTTCCCGATCCAGCTGCTCATGCAGGGTTACCACATCGAACGGGGTGTTCTGATCGGCCAGCTTGTAGATCGCACGGAAGATCAGGCGGTGGTCATGCCGGTAGAAGTCGCCATCCGAGACTTGATCCAGCACGCGCTCCCAGGCGTTGTTGTCCAGCATCAGGCCACCGAGCACAGCCTGTTCGGCCTCGATGGAATGCGGCGGCACCTTCAGGGCAGCGGTTTGCAGATCGTATTGTTCGGGAGCGGATATCTCGTTCATGGCCACACGGAAATCAGGGAGACGAAAAAGACAAAGGGCACGACCTGCCTAGCAGGATCGTGCCCGATGTTAACCGGCTGACACGCGAGGTGCCAGCCGATTGGTGCAGCTTAGGCTGCGACAACAACCACGCGAACGGTGGCTTCAACATCGCTGTGCAGGTGCACGGCAACGTCGTATTCGCCAACATTACGGATGGTGCCGTTCGGCAGACGAACTTCAGCTTTAGCCACTTCAACGCCGGAGGCGGTCAGGGCATCAGCGATGTCGTGGGTGCCGATCGAACCGAACAGCTTGCCTTCGTCGCCAGCGGTGGCAGTGATGGTCACTTCCAGCTCGGCCAGTTGGGCAGCGCGGGTTTCAGCAGAAGACTTCTTGTCTGCAGCCAGTTTTTCCAGCTCGGCGCGACGCTCCTCGAACGCAGCCAGGTTGGCAGCGTTGGCAACGGTGGCCTTGCCTTGCGGCAGCAGGTAGTTACGGCCGTAACCAGCCTTAACATTTACCTTATCGCCCAGGTTGCCCAGGTTGGCGATTTTTTCCAGCAGGATCAGTTCCATTTGGTAATAACCTCTTAACTTTTAACCTTCACCGTTCGCGGAACCGTTGTCGGCACCATTTTTTGGTGCCCCGCGGCCGCGAAAATCAATCAGGCTGTCGACAATGGCCAACACCACGAGCAACGGATAAATCAGCTGCATGAACAGCAGCAGTGTCACGTACAACCCAACCAGCCAGAACCTTGCCAGCCGGCCCTGCGCCACCAGCCCATGCAACAGGGCAGCCCCTGCAAACATCAGCGGTACACTGCAAATCGGCGTCAACATCGCCAACCCGGCCCCGAAATTGGGCCCGATCAGCATGCACGCCAGCAGCACCAGCGCCGGCACCAGCGGTAGTCTGACGGCGCGAAACTCGCGACCGAAGCCACCCGGGTTATACAACACTGCCTGCCAGTAGCGACCCAACATCAGGGCCAACAGACTGACGGCTTGCAACAACGCGGCGATCAGGCCATAGAGAACTGGCGCGATAAGGCTACCCAGGTGCGCTCGCTCTTCTACCGTCAACTGCTGGTAGAGCCCGTCGAGCATTTGCGGCAAGGCTTTCTCAAGCGCTTGTGACAAAGCTTCGACCGGTTCGCGGAAAACCGACCCAAGAACCACACCGTACACCAACCCCAAGGCAGTGCTGATCAACAGCACCCTGTTCCAGGACTGCCCAGCGCGTAAAAACGCAGCCAGGCCAAGCGTTCCCAACAGCACCATCAAGATGCGTGGGTCACCGAAGAACCACCAGGCCAACGCGGGCAACAAAGCCCAGGCGAGGACACCGGAGGCGTCACTGAAACCGCGCCGCAGGAACACCAGGCTCCCGGCGGCGGCACTCAACCAGAACAGCAGCGGCATTGCCGCACAACCAACCACCACTAAAGTGGCCTGCACGCGACCGCGCATGATGAAATCAGCCAAGGCGCGCATGCGTTCTATCCCTTGCTACTTGTCGACGACCCGGTCTCAGCGGCCGTGGCTGTCGGTGTAGGGCAGCAGGGCCAGGAAGCGGGCGCGCTTGATAGCGGTAGCCAGCTGACGCTGATAACGAGCTTTGGTACCGGTGATACGGCTTGGAACGATCTTGCCGGTTTCGGATACATAAGCTTTCAGGGTGTTGAGATCTTTGTAATCGATCTCTTTCACTTCTTCAGCAGTGAAGCGGCAGAATTTACGACGACGGAAGAAACGTGCCATGTAATTGGCTCCTCAAAAGGTCCGTGGATTACTCGTCAGCGTTATCGCTGTTGTCGCTGTTGTCGCTGTCATCGCCTTCGGCGCTGTCAGCATGCTCAGGACGGTCGCGACGCTCACGGCGCTCACTGCGGTTCTCTTCAGCCTTGAGCATCTCGGACTGGCCGGTAACGGCTTCGTCGCGACGGATGACCAGGTTACGGATCACGGCATCGTTGTAACGGAAGTTGTCTTCCAGCTCGGCCAGGGCCTTGCCGGTGCACTCAACGTTCAGCATCACGTAGTGAGCCTTGTGAACATTGTTGATTGCGTAGGCCAGTTGACGACGGCCCCAGTCTTCCAGACGGTGGATTTTGCCGCCGTCTTCTTCGATCAGCTTGGTGTAACGCTCAACCATGCCGCCGACTTGCTCGCTCTGGTCAGGGTGGACCAGAAAGATGATTTCGTAATGACGCATGAATGCTCCTTACGGGTTGTAGTCTGCCACCAGAGTGGTCAGACAAGGAGTGAATGACACTTGTATGTCCTGCCTTGGAAAGAGGCACATGCGCGCCTGCCAACACGACAAGGGCCGCAATTGTAGAGAAGCGCCCGCAGACAAGCAAGGTAATTGGTGATTATTTGAACAACGTTGCGCA